>WHTL01000279.1 GCA_009377735.1 Acidimicrobiia bacterium | reverse complement strand
GACCTAAACGGTTAGACCACAACTAACAGAGGGATTAGCGGATAGGGATAGCCGCCGACGCGAGTACCCCGTTAGCTTGCGTCGTCGTCCTCCTACTCGCTAGCCCCTAAGGTTGCGTTCGTAGACGACGGGGCCTACTTGGAACACCACCGCGAACTGATGGGCCTCAGAACAACGGATGACATCACCGGAGTAGGAGAGTTCCACCCAAAGGTCGGTCCCGTCAATCGAACAGTCTGGAGCGATCCTCGAGACAGCCGGTTGGCGCCCACCCCACCATCACAAAGTCCTCGGAGGTGCCGCGGGACAGGGCGTCGTCGAGCTGGGTTCGGAGCGGATCCTCGAATTTTGCGAGCCAGGTCTCGATGGCTTCGTTGGAGTCGAGGACAGCAGGATCGGGGGGAGGTCCCTGACCCGCACCTCTGAGAAAGACGAGCGGTTCTTCGCTGATGGCGTCGTCGGATGCTGGAGGGCTGCTGGTGCATCCGCCGAGGATGGCAACCAAAATGACGAGCAGGAGGGCTACATTCCGGCTTCTTGGTCTCAACTCTCGCACACGATCTTTCCTCTCTCGGACCGAGAGTACCGGTCCGGGTATCACGAACTCCTCGGCAGGCATAGGGGGTGGTCCGCTAGCATCATGGTTTGGTCAAGGGAGTTCGTCGTGAGCGAAAATGGGCACAACGTCGGTGGACGTTCGAGGGGTCCGCACCTTGATTCTGGCACCAAGCCACGAATCTTCGTTACGTTCGCCGGTCTCATGCTCGTCATGCTGTTGGCGACCATGGATCAGGCAATCGTGGCTACCGCTCTCCCGACCATCGTCAGCGACCTGGGCGGTCTAGAACAGCTTGCTTGGGTGGTCACCGCCTACATCCTCGGTGTGGCCATCACCACCCCCCTCTACGGAAAGCTCGGTGACCTGTTTGGACGCAGACCACTTTTTCTCATCGCCATCGGCATCTTTCTCCTCGGGTCCCTTCTCTCGGGCACGTCACAGTCAATGGGAGCGCTAATCGGGTGGCGGGCATTGCAGGGGATGGGTGGCGGTGGCCTTATAGTCCTTGCCCAGGCCATCATCGCCGATGTCGTGGGCCCACGGGGCCGGGCCAAGTATCAGGGTTACTTTGGTGCCGTCATCGGGGCGGGTTCGGTAGGGGGACCATTGCTCGGAGGATTCATCACAGACAATCTTTCATGGCGATACGTATTCTTCGTGAACCTTCCTCTTGGTTTGTTGGCCATCGTTATCGCCGCCTATACCGTCCCACGCATCCGATCGGCGGAGTCGCGGAGGATCGACTGGCTCGGATTCGGTGCCCTGGCCATCGTCATCATCTGCGTCGTGCTCATCACCACCTGGGGCGGGTCGCAGTTCGAATGGGACTCACCAATGATCCTGAGTCTCGGGGCCACGGCGCTCGTGTTCTTGGCGGCGTTTCTGATAACCGAGGGAGTAGCGTCCGAACCGGCCCTACCACTGCGTCTCTTTTCGGATCGAACCTTTGTCACGTCAGCGATCGTTGGGTTCATGCTCGGTTTCGGGATGTTTGGTGTAATCAGCTTCATCCCGCTCTTCCTACAGGTCGTGACCGAGGTTTCCGCTACCTCTTCTGGGCTGCAACTCGTTCCCTTGATGGTGGGCATGGTCGCCGCTTCTACCGTCGTGGGTCGGATCATCGGACAAACCGGTCGATACAAGATCTACCCTGTCATCGGTGCCGCCATCGCCGCCGTAAGCATGTACCTACTTTCCACCATGGGTCCCGAGACATCGGAGGTGATCGTGGCTGTCTACATGGGAGTTCTGGGGCTGGGTCTGGGGATGGTGCAGCCGGTGATTGTCATCGCAGTGCAGTCGGGAGTCGCCATTCGAGACATGGGGACGGCCACGGCGAATGTGGGCTTCTTCAGATCGATGGGCGCCGCAATCGGAGTCGCTGTTTTTGGTGACGTCTTCAATTTCCAAATGGCGGTGGGGCTGGAAAGCGTCCTTCCTGCGGGTGTCGCCAGCGAACTCGGACAGGTTGGCACCAATGTCCAGGAGGTGTTGGCGACGCTGCCGCCGGACGTCAGGACGTCATACGTTTCGGTGGTCTCCGACTCCCTGACAACAGTGTTCCTCTGGGCGGCACCGGTCATGGGTTTGGCTTTCCTCGTGTCACTATTCATGCCGTCGCTCAAGTTACGTGACACGTCGACGGCTGAGGAGTTGGCCCTCCAGGATTCCCAAGATCCTGATGCGGAGGAATCACCCCCGGAACCGTCGATCTAATGCCGTGGTCGAGACAACTCCCACGATTCAACCGGGCCATGGCACAGGTGGTTGGGTCGGTGCTGAACCCGATAAGCCGAGTAATTGCCTCATGGTTTCCCGGCTGGGGCAACATAGTCCACCGGGGAAGAAACTCGGGAAGGATATATCGCACCCCGGTCTTCGTGTTTCGGCGGAGCGAGGATGAGTATGTCATCGCACTCACCTATGGCCCCGACTCCCAATGGGTCAAGAACGTTCTCGCCGCTGGAGGTTGCGCCCTCGAGACACGGGCGAAACATCACAAGATGACCTCACCTCGTCTTTATCGGGATCGGAGTCGTAAGGATATGCCGTTGGTCATCGCGGGGATGCTCACCTTGCTCGGTGTGGATGACTTCATGTCCTTGAGTCTCAGGTCAGGAGAGGAGGCACCGGGCGACCCAGATCTCGAACTTGGGGGATGACCTCGGCGAGGTAGCGTGCCGTCCTATCGAAAGGGACCTGGGCATCAAGGAGGGCGAGATCGACCCCCAGATCGGAGAGGGTTCCCAACCGGTTCACCAACGAGTCGACACTGTTGGTCGGTCCCAGCGTGCCGGTGGTGGTAACCACGATGTCTTCGAACGGGCGTCCAGCCTTCTCGCAGTGGTTCCTGAGCACAGCGAGTTTATGGGCAACCTGGCCTTCGAACAGGTTGGTGGCGTCGGCATGTTCCGCAACCAGGCGCAGCGTCTTCTTCTCTCCTCCGCCACCGATCAATATCGGAGGACGTCGTACCGGCATCGGGTGGTTCACCGGTTCTTCGAGGTGGTAGTGCCTACCTCGGAATGGACTCGGATCGTCGGAAAACATCTGGTCGGCGATCCGGAGTACCTCTTCGAGTTGTTCGAATCGGGTGGCCAGGCGAGGAAAGGGAAGACCGAGTGACCTCGCCTCGAGGTCGTTCCATGCGGCTCCCAACCCGAGCCATGCCCTGCCCTCGGAGAGAACATCGAGGGAGGACACCGTTTTGAGGAGCAGGCCGGGATGCCGATAGGGGACTGCGGTAACCAGCGCACCCAGTTGGAGACGCGAGGTGCGCCCCGCCGTCCATGACAGAGCGGAGTATGCCTCCAGCATCGGCTCCGTGGGCGGACCCACCATTGGGATCTGGAAGAGATGATCCATGAACCAGATGCTGTGGACCCCGATCTCTTCGGAGGCGGCGACCACCTCACCCAGGTTCTTGGCGATGGAACCCGCCTCAAATCCGAAGTCCATGGGATGTATGCCAATCTTCATGGGTTCCTAAGCCCCTGGGCCCTTGCCGCGCACCTCGTGGACTTTGTCGATGGCATCGCGGAGATCGGAAAGCCACTCGTCCTCGTGTTCGCCGACGAGACGAACGCACCATGCAAGCGCCTCCGACCGAGAACGGGCGACCCCGGCATCGATGAGCGTGTCGAGTACCCGCCGCTCCGACATACGGAGTCTCGTCATTGCAGGTGCTGCCACCGTGGTAAACGCCAATCCCT
This sequence comes from Acidimicrobiia bacterium, assembly GCA_009377735.1. Lineage (GTDB taxonomy): Bacteria > Actinomycetota > Acidimicrobiia > Spongiisociales > ZC4RG35 > WHTL01. Next base: position 1,637 of record WHTL01000279.1, on the reverse strand, counting down.
CCTCGCCACAGCGGGCACCCCAGGACACGTTCAGACCGAAAGTGTTCTCTGCCTGTCGGGCGATGTTGGTCCGCGCCCGACGGGTCTCCTCACGCCAACCCTCGATCCGCGAGTGATCGGCGGCGCTCCGGTCCTCGTCGGTGGCATCCTCTTCGAGGGTGGGCTGGACGAGCCGCCCTATCACGAATATCTCGTCTCGATCGACCCTGATCTCGGGCGCCTCGGTAAACCAGTCGTCGGGTAGCCGCCCTGCAAACCAGGCATCAACGTTCTCCGGTTCCTTCCACCTACGTCTCTTCATGGCTGTTCCTAAGTTGGTGAGTTATGCAATTACATCATTACACAGAATGAGAGAAAGCCAAAAGCCTCGCCGAGTCGCGTGTGGAGAGACTTCCCTATACCCTCCTTCGGGTGAAGCCTCCACACACGGCCCTTCCGGTGGAAGACGTCATCGGCGATATTCAATCAGCCCTGAACCAATCGGGGATGGGGGTGTTGGTGGCGCCTCCAGGTTCGGGGAAGACGACGGTGGTTCCGCTCCGTCTGCTGGAGATGGTTTCAGGGAAGATCCTGGTACTGGAGCCGAGACGACTTGCCACACGAGCTGCGGCTCGGCGGATGGCGTATCACCTCTCCGAGTCGGTGGGGGAGACCGTCGGATACGTAACCAGGGACGACCGGCGCCCAGGGAGGAGGATCGAGGTCGTGACCGAAGGAATCCTGACGAGGCGCTTGCAGAACGACCCCTCTCTCGAAGGGGTCGGGCTGGTGGTGTTCGACGAGTTCCATGAGCGCAACCTGGTGTCCGACCTCGGGTTGGCCCTTGCCCTGGATACGAGGTCCGCCCTTCGTCCCGATCTGGGAATCCTGGTTATGTCGGCGACAATCGATGCCGAAGGAGTGGCCGGCTTCCTTTCGAGTGCATCGGAATCGAAGCCTCCGGTCCCCGTCATCACCGCCCAAGGTCGGAGCCACCCGGTGGATATCCGCTGGCAACCACCTCGAGGCCGGATCCGGATGGAGGACCATGTAGCCGGTTTGGTGCGAACGGCCCTCGACACCGAGTCAGGCGGCGATGTGCTGGTGTTTCTTCCGGGAATGGGGGAGATTAACCGTGTAGCCGATCGGTTGGGCGATGTACTGGCGGAGGTCCATCGTCTCCATGGGTCGCTTCCTCCGTCCGATCAGGATCGAGCCATTTCTCCGTCGACACCTCCTTTCCGCAAGGTGGTCCTCTCCACCGACATCGCCGAGACCTCCATCACGGTGGAGGGAGTCCGGGTCGTGATCGATTCCGGAATGGCCCGTTCTCCCCGATATGACGCCCGCACCGGGATGACCCGTCTCACCACGATCCCCATTTCGAGAGCGTCAGCCGATCAACGCGCCGGACGGGCAGGTCGCACCGAGCCGGGTGTGGCGATACGTGCCTGGGCCCGCTTGGAGCATGGCGCCCGACCGCCACAGATTGAACCCGAGATCACCCAGGTGGATCTCGCCGGGTTCATGCTGGAGCTTGCCTCCTGGGGGATAGGCGATCCTACCCAGCTACCGTTTCTCGAGCCTCCACCGCCGCGAAGTGTCGAGGAGGCTCTTCTCCTGCTGACGCGTCTTGGCGCACTTGACGATCGGTACCG
>WHTL01000242.1 GCA_009377735.1 Acidimicrobiia bacterium | reverse complement strand
CGGTTTCTGTCTGTCGTCGGCGACTCGTGGTCGGGTTCGGTGTGGTCGCGGTCGAGGTCTCCCGTTGCCTCGTGACCGCCAAGGCTGGGATATCGGGGCTCAGGCCTGGGCGAGTGCCTTCGGCCCTGATAGTTGTCGTGGTGAGGTCTTCGGCGAGGTTATGACACCGCGGGTCACAGTCTCACCCGGTCCCAAGAGGTGCTTTGCCTCCGCGACCCGGTCTGGTCGCGACGGAACGTTGGACGACCTGGCCCGCCGAATCGCCCTCGTCAACGACTGGCTGTTATCTCTGGGGGACTCCGTCCCCCAGACCCCCAACGGCTACCTCTGCCTCACTTCTATGGTGGTAGGGGCCGTCCGACCTCAACCCCGCGACCCGGCGCCTGTCTCTCGGGTTGCGGTGCCTTGACGAGTTCGGTGTGGTCGCATTCGAAGTCCCCCGTGGCCTTTTGGTCGTCAGTAGCTGGCGCGTCGCGACCAGCCTTGTATGAGTGCCTCTGGCCTTGATACTGGTCGTGGTGAGGTCTTCGGCGAGGTCATGACACCGCGGATCACGGTTTCACCTGGCCACAAGAGGTGTTCATTCCTCCGCGACCCGGTCGGTCGCGACCACTGAACGTCGGCTCGGGGGTGTGGGGGCTTCACTTTGCGAGCGAAGCGAAGCAAAGATCGGCCCCCTATTAAAAACAGTCCCACGGGGTCGGTAGCATAGGGGGTTGGAGGTTCCTCATTCCTGAGTTTCGTGTTCATTCTGACTATCAGCCTGCTGGTGACCAACCCCAGGCCATCGACTCTTTGGCGAGGGGGATAGACGCCGGCGATCGTTTTCAGACCCTGCTGGGTATTACCGGGTCGGGTAAATCGGCCACTGTGGCATGGACGATCGAGCGGGTGCAGAAACCTACGCTGGTGCTTGCACCCAACAAGGCGCTCGCCGCCCAGCTCGCCAACGAATACCGACAGTTCTTCCCCGAGAACCGGGTGGAGTACTTCGTGTCATATTACGATTATTACCAGCCCGAGGCGTATATGCCTCAGACCGATACCTTCATCGAGAAGGATGCCACCGTCAACGATGAGATCGACCGTCTCCGTCATGCGGCGACCTCGGCACTCCTAGTCCGAAACGATGTCATCATCGTCGCTTCCGTCTCCGCCATCTATGGGCTGGGGTCTCCCGAACAGTACAAGGGCCAACTACTCCGTCTCGTGCAGGGTGTCGAGTACCCAATGGGCGATGCAATTCGTCGTCTCGTCGATATCCAGTACGAACGGAATGAGATCAACCTGATCCGTGGAAAGTTCCGTGTTAAGGGCGACACCCTCGAGGTCTTCCCCTCATATACCGAGACCATGCTCAGAATCGAGTTCTGGGGTGACGAGGTGGAACGGATCCTGCAGATGGACCCCATCACCGGCGAGGTCATCGACGAGGTGTCTGAGGCATTCATCTTCCCGGCGACTCACTATGTGACCGAGAAGGAGCGGATGAAGTCGGCGATCGTGGGTATCGAGGAGGAGCTGGGAGAACGACTGGGCACCCTCGAACGGAAGGGCAAGATGCTCGAAGCGCAGCGTCTCCGGATGCGCACCAACTACGACCTGGAGATGATGAGGGAGATCGGCTTCTGCTCGGGGATCGAGAACTACTCTCGCCATCTCGATGGTCGAGCCCCCGGCGAGGCGCCCTATACCCTCATCGACTACTTCCCCGATGACTATCTCACCATCATCGACGAGTCCCACGTGACCATTCCTCAGATCGGCGGGCAGCATGAGGGCGACCGCTCCCGCAAGGACGTCCTCGTGGACCATGGCTTCCGGCTCCCGTCGGCCATCGACAACAGACCGCTCCGCTTCGATGAGTGGCTCGACCGTGCCAGTCAGGTAGTCTTTCTCTCCGCCACACCGAGTTCGTTCGAGTTCGAGCAATCCACCCAGGTCGTTGAGCAGATCGTCCGTCCCACTGGTCTGGTCGATCCCGAGGTTGTGGTGCGGCCCACCAAGGGTCAGATCGACGACCTCCTGGGTGAGATTCGGGAGCGGGCCGAGGGAGGGTCCCGAGTCCTCGTCACCACTCTCACCAAGAAGATGGCGGAGGACCTCACCGACTATCTCCTCGAAATGGGAGTGCGGGCGAGATATCTCCATTCTGAGATCGACACCCTGGAACGCGTTCAGATCCTGCGAGAGCTCCGTCTCGGCGAGTTCGACGTCCTGGTCGGCATCAACCTCCTGCGCGAGGGTCTCGATCTGCCGGAGGTTTCACTCGTCGCCATCCTCGATGCCGACAAGGAGGGCTTCCTCCGTTCGGACACCTCCCTGATCCAAATCATCGGTCGGGCTGCGCGTCATGTGAATGGTGAGGTGGTGATGTACGCCGACGGGGTGACCAAGTCGATGCAATTCGCCCTCAACGAGACCAACCGGCGTCGACGTCTCCAACTCGAGTACAACGAGGAGCACGGAATCGACCCCCAATCGGTCCGCAAGGGAGTGTCGGACATCCTTGAACTCATCCAGTCTCCCGCTGCTCCCGGTGAGCGACGTCGCCGCGAGAGCGAGAAGCGGGCGCCAATCGAACTCGAAGGGGAAGACCTGTCCCGGTTGGTGCTCAGTCTCGAGGAGGAAATGAACGAGGCCGCCAAAGAGCTGCGATTCGAGTACGCCGCCCGTCTTCGTGACGAGATCAACGAGCTGAAGCGGGATCTCAAGGAGGCCGGTCAGGCCACCGCGTAAGAATCGACCTCCATCTTCGGCGATGAGCCTGAGAGCGGTATCCTCGGCGCCTATGCCGCGCTTTCGCACCGATCTCGACGTGATCTCCCGTTACAAGCCGGGTCGACCCATCGCGGAGGTGGCGCGAGAGCACGGTCTCGATCCTGCATCCTTCATCAAGCTGGCCTCCAATGAGTCTCCGTACGGTCCCTTCCCCGCGGCTGTCGAGGCGATGAGGGAGGCGGCATCCGGGACCAACCGCTACCCCGACAACGAGGGTCACGACCTCCGAGTGGCACTCGCCAAGGATCTCGACGTCGACTACTCCAACGTATGGCTCGGGGGCGGCTCGTCCGAGCTGATCCGCAGTGTCGCCATCGCCGCCGGCGGTCCCGGCACAACGGCGGTCTATGCGTGGCCATCGTTCGTCATCTATCGCCTCGGGACTCTGTGGGCGATGGCCGAACCTCGTCAGATTCCTCTCAACGACGGATTTCAGCACGATCTAGGGTCAATGGCGGATGCCATCGACGACACCACCACGGTCGTCTACATCTGCAACCCGAACAACCCGACGGGGACGGCGGTGTCACCCGACGAGATCGAGAGATTCGTCGCCGAGGCCCCTCCCGATGTGACCGTTGTGATCGACGAGGCCTATTACGAGTTCGTGACCACACCGGGGCACCGCACCATGATTCCGCTTGCCCTGGAACGGGAAAATGTGGTGGTGACTAGGACTTTCTCCAAGATCTATGCCTTGGCTGCCCTCCGCGTCGGTTATGCCGTGGCGAATGCCGACACCATCGCCGACCTGAGACGCGTCCAAGCGCCGTTCTCCGTGACCCAGCCAGGTCAGGCTGCGGCCATGGCGTCACTAGCGGATCAGACGCTGAAGGAGGAGAGGGCCGCGGAGAACGCTGACGAGCGAACCCGAATCCTCAATGCCTTGACGACACGTGGCGTGGAGCACACCCAAAGCGAGGCGAACTTCATATGGCTCCGGTGCGCAGAGGTTGATGATCCTCAGGATGCCTTTGTCTCCCATGGCGTGATCGTTCGGCACTTTGGGACGGAGTGGATCCGGGTCACCGTCGGCACCCCAGAGGAGAACGACAGGTTCCTCAACGCCCTGGACGTGGTGCGCGGCTAAGTGCTGTCCGAAGGTATGTACTTCGACGCCTCGTCGATTGGGCCTTTCAGACCGACCTCGTTGCCGTCGGGATCGATGACGATGGCGTACCGGGCGCCAAAGAAGGCGTCATAGGGAGCCTGGCCCACCCGATGACCTGCTTCCTCGACGGATCGGTAGATGCGGTCGACATCGTCGCCACTTTCGACGAGTAGGCCCACGACAATGTTGCCTTCGTTGCGGTCGGGATCGAAGTGGGGATTCCAGATTTCAGCCATCTTGTGGTTGTCAAAGGCGAGATAGTGGCCACCAGGCATCTGCGCGTTGACATGGATCGCACCCGACCCTTCGGGCCACTCATACCCGTCGGCCAAATCCAGCCCGAGCAGCCGGTAGAAGGCGATTGTCGCATCCATATCGTTCACCACGATGTTGATATGTCCGAAAGTGGTGCCCATACCCACCCACCATAGAGAAGAGAGGTACTCACGAGACAAATCTCGCTAGCGTGTGGTCGTCAACTCAAGGAGGAAAGCAATGCCGACCCTGGAGGAGTTTTGCACGGTCGAGGCCACAATGGCGCCACGGATCGTCGGCAAAGGCCCCGCAGGCATGCGGATAGACTTCCCATTTGAAGGGAAGGCAATGGGGCCTCATTGGGAAGGTGAGCGTCCCGTCTCAGGCGTCGACTATGTGACGGTCCGTGCGGATGGCAACATGGACCTCGATATCCGGGGGACGATCGGGGCGAAGAGGGAGACGATCGGCTATCGGGCCACCGGCGTCAGCATCGCCAACGACGACGGCTCCGCAAACCCCCAGGAACTGGTCACGTTCCAAACCGGCAATGAGGATTTTGCTTGGCTCAATGACGTGGTCGGAGTAGCCCTCGGTAGTGGGGCTGAAGGTGTCCTCAAGATGACTTTCCATATCGTGAGACCGTGAGCTGCTGATGGATCTGGGACTCCTTGCCGGCACGGGTTGGGCAGCCGGGATCAACGTTTACGCCGTAACTCTGATCCTGGGTGTGGCGGGTCGGTTGGGTTGGGCCGAGATCCCCGATGTGCTGCAACGGACCGATGTGATGGTGGTGGCCGGGATACTCTTCGGTGTCGAATTCGTCGCCGACAAGGTGCCGTACATCGACAATATCTGGGACGGGATCCATACGGTGGTTCGACCACTGGGTGCGGCCGCGCTCGGTGCGGTCCTCGCTGGGGAGTTCACCGATATCGGGTCTGCACTGGGCGCGCTCATCACTGGGGTGTTGGCGGTGAGCTCCCATTCCACCAAGGCCACGACCAGGGCGGCGGTCAACACGTCACCGGAGCCGGTGAGCAATATTGCCTTGTCGGTCTTCGAGGACGGGCTGGTCGGCGGTGTCATGTTGCTGGCAATCGAGTTCCTCATCATCGCCATTGTCGTCGTGGCTCTACTGGTCATATTCGGCATATGGCTGACCGTCAAACTCTGGCGGGCGTTCCTCCGACTCCGCGAGAAGTGGAAGGCGGCGGGTAAGCGATTGGGGGCGCCACCCGACTGAACCCGTTCTCGCGTGTTTCGGAATTGAGCGTCTCCTCCCCTCCGGGGAGGAAGCTTTCGGTCTCAGAGGTTGCTGTAGTCGGGGGGTCGTTTCTCGTTGAAGGCGGCGACGCCCTCTCGGTGGGCGGCGCTCATCCCGAGACGACCTTGGGCCTCGTTCTCGGCGGCTAGGGCAGTCTGGAGATCGGAGGATGCCGCAACGTGGAGCAGCCGTCTTGTCTCCACCATGGCACCGATGGCGCCATCGGCTAGCTCACCGGCCCAAGCGAGCGCGGCCGACGCAACGTCCTCCTCCACTCGGTGGGCGATTCCCAGCTCACGGGCCTCGTCGGCGGTCATACAACGATTGCTCATCACGAACTCCAAGGCGCGAGACAGGCCGAGATGATGTGTCAGCCACCAGGTCGATCCGGTGTCGGGAATGAGACCGATTCCCACGAAGGCGGCGGTGATGAAGGCATCTGGCGCCATGATGCGAAGATCGCAGGCGAGCGCCAGACCCATCCCGGCCCCTGCGGCGGCACCGTTCATGGCGGCGACGGTGGGCACCGGGCATATCCGAAGGGCTTCGACGATTGGCTCGAATCGGTTGACGATCAACCCAGAGAGATCTGGTGAACCGGCCGCATAGTCGTCCGCCAGAGCGGCAAGATCCGCACCGGCACAAAACGCCCGACCACTCCCCGTGATCACAACACAGCGGGCCTCCTCACCCGCCTGAGAGAGACCCGAGACCAGACTGTCGGAAAGGCCCT
>WHTL01000006.1 GCA_009377735.1 Acidimicrobiia bacterium | reverse complement strand
GTGTCGAAATGTAGGCTGATCGCGCCTTGCCACAACGTCGACCACCTCCGCACACACCGCATGGTCGACGGTGTCGAAATGTAGGCTGATCGCGCCTTGCCACAACGTCGACCACCTCCCGACGGCCGGCAGGAATTGTCCGGCGGGAATCTTGTACCCTGAGCTGCATGTCTGTCACCGAGCTCGATCATCCGCTGGCCAAGGATCTGCTTACCTCGCTTCGAGACAGAGACACCGAATCGCCCCGGTTTCGGGAGTATGCGCATCGGCTGGGTCTGCTTCTCGTTGCCGAAGCCCTCACCGACATCGAGGTCGAAGAAACCAAGGTGCAGACGCCGCTTGAGGGTGGCACCGGCTATCGCCTCGGCAAGCCCGTTGTCGCCGTGGCGGTATTACGTGCCGGGCTCGGACTTCTCGACTCCCTCCTGACACTGGTTCCCGATGCGGCAATCGGGTTTGCGGGATTACAACGTGACGAAGAGACAGCAGAACCCATCGAGTACTACTCCAAGTTCCCCGAGATGGGCGGTGCACGCGTCCTCGTCCTCGAGCCGATGTTGGCAACCGGCGGGTCACTCTCATGGGCAATCACCATGACAAAGCAGCGTGGAGCCACCGACATCACTGCGGTCACCGTGGTCTCGGCACCACAGGGGTTGGAGGTCATCGAGAGAGATCATCCCGATATCCGTGTCGTCACCGGTTCGGTCGACGATGACCTCGATCACAACTTCTACATCCGCCCCGGGTTAGGCGACATGGGTGACAGACTCTTCGGAACATGAGTTTGGACACGAGCACCGACTTCTCCTCTCGTGTGGCAGACATCGTGCATTCCATCGACTCCGGTGACGTACTCACCTACGGAGAGGTGGCGATGGAGGCGGGCCACCCCGGCGCCGCCCGTGCCGTGGCGGCGGCATTATCGGGCGGCGTTCCATGGTGGCGTGTCGTCGGAACCGGAGGTCGGATCGTCGCCCCCTCAAGATCGGAACAGATCGCCCGACTCCGCGAAGAGGGCCATGTCATCGATTCCACGGTCGACCCACCGCGGATAGCGGGCTGGCAGACCATCCGAACATGACGGTTTGGGTCCCTTATCGGCTCGAGGGTGTCCTCGAGCCCCTGGCGTCTCGTCAGAAGGTACTGGTATGGAATGGGAGGGAGGAACCTCGGCACGACCCGGCTGAGGTGGAGTTCTACGTCCAGCCGTACACCTTCGCCACCAACACCATCGACATCATCTCGAAAATGACCAGTCTTCGGGTGGTGCAGACACTCACCGCCGGGGTGGATCACATCGCCCCGGCCGTGCCCGACGGTGTCATGATCGCCAACGCCCGCGGTGTCCACGACGCCAGCACCGCCGAGCTAGCCCTCGCCCTAACCCTGGCCTCACAACGGAATATCGACGGATTCGTACGTGACCAGGACGACGCCAATTGGAGTTTCGACAGATACCCCTCTCTGGCAGATAGAAACGTCACCATCGTCGGATATGGCTCGATCGGACAGGCCATCCACCGGAGGCTCGAGCCCTTCGAGGTGGATGTCACTCCTGTAGCCAGTACCGCCCGCGACGGCGTGCGGGGGATAGCCGAGATACTAGAAATTCTTCCCAGCAGCGAAATAGTCATCCTGGTCGTTCCACGGACTCCCGAAACGGTGGGCCTTGTCGATGAGGAGTTCCTTGCAGCTATGCCCGACGACTCGTTGCTGGTGAACGTTGCCAGGGGTGTCATCGTGGACACAGACGCCTTGATGGCTGAAGAAGGACGGATCAGAGCCGCCCTCGATGTGGCCGATCCGGAGCCGCTCCCTCCCGAGCACCCATTGTGGTCCCGCACGGGGACCATCATCACCCCGCATGTGGGTGGGAACACCAACGCCTTTCTGCCCCGCGCCCTTCGGCTGATCCGCGATCAGGTGACACGATGGCTGGACGATGAGCCCATCGAGAATGTCATCTCGGGTAGCACAACGTGAGTGCGCCGACGGTCACCGATCTCATAGCCGTCAAGCGGGATGGTGGTCCACTCTCCGACGACGACATCAAGTATCTGATCGCCGGATACACCGACGGTTCCATACCGGACTACCAGATGGCGGCAATGACGATGGCGATCTACATCCGGGGACTCGATGCCGACGAGCTGAGTGTGTGGACCGACGCCATGCTCCACTCCGGCGATGTCCTCGATCTATCCCGAATGGAGGGACCCACGGTCGACAAGCACTCCACCGGCGGGGTGGGTGACAAGGTATCGATACCACTGGCCCCGATAGTGGCTGCATGTGGGGTGAACGTCCCGATGATGTCCGGGAGGGGGCTGGGCCATACAGGTGGGACCCTGGACAAACTGGAGACGATCCCCGGCTTCACAACCTCATTCGATGCCACCCAATTCGAGGCGATCCTCGCCGACACCGGGCTGGTGTTGGCGGGCCAATCAGAGCGTCTCGTCCCGGCCGATCGCAAACTGTATGCCCTACGCGACACCACCGCCACCGTCTCCTCGATCCCTCTCATCTCGTCGTCGATCATGTCGAAGAAGCTCGCCGAAGACCTCGACGGGCTCGTTCTCGATGTGAAGGTCGGCTCGGGTGCCTTCATGACCGAAAGCGATGATGCTCGTCGCCTTGCCGAGACCATGGTTGGTATCGGTGCGGCTCACGATGTGACCGTGAGCGCCCTGATCACTGCGATGGACCAACCACTCGGCAGGGCGGTCGGCAACGCCAACGAGATCGCGGAATCCCTGGATGTCCTCGCCGGTGGCGGACCCGACGACCTGGTGGAGATAACCAAGACGCTAGCGAGGGAGATGCTTCGCCTCGCCCATGTCGACGAGACGAAGGTCGATGACGCGATCACATCGGGCAGGGCCATGGAGAAGCTCGCCGAAGTCATCTCCGCCCAGGGAGGGAACCCAGCGGTGACGGAGGATCGATCCCTTCTGCCACTGCCCGAGCAAGAGATTGTCATCGAGGCGACCGATGACGGTTTTGTCACCCGATGTGATGCCCGAACGATCGGCGTGGCCGCCATGCGGCTTGGTGCGGGACGACGTCGCAAGGGGGACGACATCGATCCCGCCGTTGGGATCAGGGTGGAGGCGAAGCTAGGAGATCGGATCTCGGTGGGAGATCCCCTGGCAGTCGTCGGGGTGCGCAATCGCTCCCAATTCGAGGAGATCGAGGAGGCTCTGCTGTCGGCCTGGTCGGTCGAGGAGTATGCCCCAGAGCCGCGCTCTCTCATCGTGGACCGTGTCGGCGATGAACTTTGAGTGAACGCTCAAGGGCTAGGCTGACGAAAAACCAACCACAAGGAGTAGGAATGCAGGTCATCGTCTGCGTGAAGCAGATCCCAGACCCGGCCTCCCCCTATCAATTGGATCCAGAGAGCCATCTGTTGGTACGTCCCGACGAGCAAGTGCTCGACGAGACGGACCGTTACGGGGTCGAGATGGGTCTACAGCTGGCCCAGGCACACGAAGGCACCGTCTCTTTGGTGAGCATGGGTCCGGCCGGTTCGATGCAGGGCATACGCCAGGCGCTCGCCATGGGTGCCGACGATGCGACCATCGTCGACGACGCCGAACTGAAGGGCTCCGACGCCTTGGCAACGGCGCGGGTCCTGGGTGCGGCGATCGCCGCGACGGAGTTCGACCTCGTCATCGCTGGTACCGAGTCAACCGACGGATATTCCGGTGTGGCACCACAGATGCTTGCCGAGGTTCTCGGGGTCCCATGTCTCACCTATGTCAGAGAGATCACCGTTGAAGAGGGCAAGGTAACCGTTCATCGTCAGACAGATGCCGGATACGACGTGGTCGAGGCCCAGCTGCCCGCGGTGGTAGCCGTGACCGCTGGTGTGGTGGAGCCACGCTACCCCACCTTCAAGGGGATCATGCAGGCGAAAAAGAAGCCCTTGGAAACCAAGACGGCCGCCGAGCTCGGTGTCGACACCACGGTGTCCCAGAGCGTCACCGAAATAGCCGAGGCACCCGAACGAAGTTCCGGTGAGAAGATCGAGGACGATGGCGACGCCCACGAGCGAATCATCCAACTCCTCGAGCAGAAGAAGGTGATCTAGGTGGTTGCGAATATTTGGGTATTGATGGAGGAGACCGACGGGGAACCAACTCAGATCGGTCTCGAACTCCTCACGAAGGCGAGATCCCTTGGCACTCCCACCGTTGTCTACCTGGGGGAGGGCTCCGACACGTCGTTTGCCACACTCGGCGAATACGGGGCCGAGAAGGTGCTCCATATCGACACGGGGGATGCGCTCCCCGCGGCACCCGTCGCGGCAGCCATCGCCGATCGAGTGGCCTCGGGTGAAGTCGATCTGATCCTGTTCGGCCAGGCATACACCGATCGTGACGTCGCTGGACGCCTCGCCGTTCGCCTCGGTACCGGGGTTCTTAGCAACGCCGCCGACGTCCGACTCGTCGATGGCGGTGTCGAGACCGACCACGAGATTTTTGGTGGCACCCAGATCGCCACGGCTGCGGTGTCAGGTGACGGGCCGTTCCTGGTGCTGGTGCGTCCCAAGTCCACCACCCCGGAGCCTTCTGGTGGATCAGCCCCAGAGGTAGAGGCAGTGGAGCTTCCCGATGTCGGGGCGGCCGCCGCCACCATCGTGGAACATCATGTCGAGGAGAGAGAAGGCCCCCAGCTGGAGGATGCCGATGTCGTCATCTCCGGTGGCCGTGGTCTCGGAGGCGCCGACAACTTCGGACTTATCGAGGACCTTGCCAAGAAGCTGGGAGCAGCAACTGGTGCCACCCGAGCCATCGTCGATGCCGGTTGGGTGCCATATGCGATGCAGGTCGGCCAGACCGGTAAGACCGTCAAACCATCGGTCTACATCGCCTGTGGCATCTCCGGCGCCATGCAGCATCTGGTTGGGATGAAGGACTCCGGCACCATCATCGCAATCAACAAGGATCCCGACGCCCCGATATTCGGTGTGGCCGACCTCGGTGTCGTCGGTGACGTCCACCAGGTCCTTCCCAAGCTCCTCGAGGCACTCAACTCACGCTGACCTAAGTGCCCCCCGCCGCAAATACCTGGGTGTTTCAACGGCCAGCGACGCCGCTTGCTGCGTCCTCGTCCTCGAAGCACCGCACCGGGTGCGCCTTCGTTCTGTGTCCTTGCCATCGACGCCGCTGACTCGCCGAAACACGCGCAGGGATTTACGACGGAGAGCACTAAGAGGTCAGGTCATCGGGGATGATGGCCCAGATCTCCGAGCTGGCATGTTCACCCGCTGTGTTGAGGCGATCCTCGCGCAGGGTCGCCTCAAGGGTGAGACCGGCCTTCTCGGCGGTGCGGGAGCTCGCCTTGTTCTCGGTTTCGCACACCCAAACCAGACGCTCCCAACCCCACTCCCCGAAGCCCCAGTCGACCATGGCCCGAAGGATCCGGGTCCCGTATCCCTGACCAGCACGATCGCCACGAACCCACATCCCGATCTCGGCATTGCGATGCTTGATAGGTCCCGACCTGAGATGGAAGCCGGTGCCGCCGATCAAGGTGTCTCCCTCCCACACGGAGAGGACGAAGTCCTGGTTGCAGAGATAGGCGCCGGCAAATTGGCGCACCCGCGCCTCCGCCTCCTCCGGTGTGTCCGAGTCGGAAGCCCACGGCATCCAGGGTCGGAGATGCTCGAAACTGGCATTTCCCACCTCGGCGAGTGTCGACCCGTCACCCGCCTGCCAGCTCCGGATAGTCAAACCGTCCACCTCGGTCGAAAGTGGCGGGAGGAACGGCTCCTCACTCATCTCGAGTCCTCCCATTCTGAGCGAAGGATCGAATACACCAATCCCGAGGATCGGGTGCCGTCATCCTCGGCCATATCGGAGCGGGTGGTTCCCTCCAAAGTGAAACCTGCCTTCTCGGCCGTGCGGGAACTGGCACGATTTCGGGTGTCGCACTCCCACTTCATGCGGTGCCAACCCCACTCCTCGAATCCCCATTGCACCATGGCCCGCAGGAATCTCGTGCCAAGACCCTGTCCGGCACGGTCTCCCCTGATCCACATGCCCAACTCGACATTGCCAGTCGTCATGAAGTCAACCGCGCCCCTGTATCCACTTCCCCCAATCAGCACCCCATCCTCCCATGCGCAGACAGGGAAGCGCTCCCCCTTCAGGTATGCCCCGCCCCTCTCACGAACCATCTCCTCGCCTTGTTCCACCGACATGTTCTCCACCGGCCAGTTGAGCCACTTGCTCAGTGTGGAATAGGAAGCGTTGACGACCTCGGTGTACTCAACACCGTCTCCCGCACGCAGCGGGCGGATGTGGAGTCCATCGATGGTGGTGGACAAAGGGGCTAAGAACACATTTTCCATGGCGCGTGATTGTGCATCGCTCGTCACCGAGAGCGTCAATCAGAGATTGAATCGGTGTGGGAGGAGCTCATCGAGGGTATGGGTACGGGTCCTTGTCCCCCGCCCTCCGGTAACCACGACATTTTTGACATCGAACTCCGACATGATCTGGCGGCATCGCCCACAAGGGTATGCGGCCTCGACGTCGGGGGCATCGATACAGGCGACGACGATGGTGTCGATCTTTCGGGCACCCATGGCGACGGCATTGGCGATGGCACTTGCTTCGGCGCAGGTCGACGAGGGATAGGCGGCGTTTTCGACGTTCACTCCAATGACCTCTTCACCGTCGGAGGTGACCACCACCGCTCCCACCCGGAACTCACTGTACGGCGCATAGGCCGCGAGGGCGGCCTCACGAGCCCTGTTGACCAGCGGTGAAGGATGTCCGCCGCTCATTGGGTGTCGGCCAGGATTGCCGTCACAAACTCGTCGGAGTCGAAGACGATCAGGTCGTCTATCCCCTCTCCCACCCCGATAAGTTTCACCGGGACGCCAAGCTCCCGTTCACAGGCGATCACCACACCACCCCGTGCGGTCCCGTCCAACTTGGTGAGCACGATCCCGGTCACGCCCACCGCTCCTACGAAGGCTTCCACCTGGGCGATCCCGTTCTGGCCCGAGGTGGCGTCCAGCACCAGGAGGACCTCGTCGAGAGTTCCTGCCTCCTTGATCAGCACCCTCTCGATCTTCTCCAGCTCTGCCATGAGGTTGGCCTTGGCGTGAAGACGCCCGGCGGTGTCCACAATAAGAACGTCTCGTCCCCGTGCCCTGGCGGCCGAGTACGAGTCGAAGGCAACCGAGGCAGGGTCCGAGCCGTCGGCACCGCCCACTACTTCGAACCCCAGACGATTCCCCCAGGTGCGTAGCTGGGTATCGGCGGCGGCGCGGAAGGTATCGGCGGCGCCGAGGATCACGCTCTTGCCGTCCTCACCCAGCCGACGGGCGATCTTTGCGATCGATGTCGTCTTCCCCGTCCCGTTGACACCAACAACCATGATCACCGCGGGCTCGCCCACGAGGTCAAGCTCCCGGTGGGGATGGTCCAGAATGGCCCGGAGCTCGGCGGCAAGCAGATCACGGGCGGTGTCGGGTCTCTCCGGTCTTGCCTCCCGAACGGCAGCGACGATATCACCAGAGGCCGATACCCCGACATCGGCCGCGATGAGTGCCTCCTCCATCTCCTCCCAGAAGGCATCATCGAGGTTCTCCCTGCTAAAGACATTGCGGAGGGCTCCACCAAGATTCCTCGATGTCTTCCCGAGACGATCGCCGATCTTGCCGGGTCGCTCCTCCACCAGGGTTCCACCACCCCGCGACCGTCGATCGGGGAGCTCCACCCCGAAATCGGGCTGCCGAGGTCTTCGTCCCACAAATCTCGCAACTAGGACCAGCGCAAGGACCCCCACCACCGCGATCCCGATCCAGATGTATGTCATCGTATCCATAGAGTTCCCTCAGGATAGAAGATCCAGAATCGGGACCTATCCGCTGTTACGCAAGGGAATTAACCGTTTGGCCGAATTACAAACCATGTGGGCCTAATTCACCACGCACCCATTCCGGTCGACGCACCCGACTCGTGCAGATGCCGTGATGGTGGGTGGGAAGCGGCTAACACCATGACATGCAAACAGGCGTACCCGCATCGAGGTGAGACTGACACCCGAAAGGCCACGAACCCGACCAACACCTAGCTCTGACAGACAGGCGGCGAAAATCGGGGTTGCGGTCGGACGGCACCGACCACGCGATTAGTCGGCTAGAGGCAGCCGTGGGGGGTCTGGGGGGCAGAGCCCCCCAGACATCAGAGCCCCCCAGAAGTGGCTGCGGTGACTTCCTTGCGGAGGACGCTGGAGGATCCCCCCGGTTCCATGGTTACGCCGTACAGGACATCGGCTGCCTCCATGGTCTGCTGCTGGTGGGTGATTATCACCAGCTGGCTGTCGGAGCGGAATGATTCGAGGAGACGGAGGAATCTGCGGAGATTGGCGTCGTCGAGGGCTGCCTCAACCTCGTCGAGGATATAGAAGGGACTGGGTCGGGCCTCGAACACCGAGAAGAGAAACGCAAGGGCGGCCATCGACCTTTCCCCACCGGATAAGAGTGACAGCTTCGCCACCTTCTTGCCGAGCGGTTGGGCGGCGATCTCGATGCCGGATGTGAGGGGTTCGGAGGGATCGGTCAACCGCATCCTTCCCTTTCCACCGGGGAAGAGTATCGAGAAGTTCCGCTCGTACGCGGCCGCGATCTCCTCAAAGGCCGAGAGGAACCGCTCCTGGATCTCGATGTCGAGTGCCTCGATGACCTTGCGAACCTCCGCACGCGAACCCTGCAGATCTGCCAGCTGGTCGGCGATATGATCGTGCCGCTCCTCCAACTCGGCGTACTCCTCCGCCGCCAACGGATTCACCGGTCCCATACGGCGTAGTTCTGCCTCACGACTCTCGAGGACCGACGGGAACTCTTCGGGCTCCTCGTCGATCTCCGGCATCGGCGCAGAGAGCGCTTGCTTCTCGTCGGCATCGGCGTCCCTTCGCAATCCTTCGGCGACACCCTCGCGACGCACCTCCAGCTCGGTACGTTCCACCTCGAATCGGGACAGCTGTTGACGGGCCGCATCGACCTGGTCGCGGTTCGTCTCGATGGCCGTGGCGACCCTCTCGAGCTCCTGGGTCGTCTCACCACCGGCGGCACGGAGCTCGCTCTGTCGGGTTCTCAATTCCTCCAGCCGTCTGGCGGCCACCTCGCTCGCCCTCCTGGCCCACTCTTCGATTGCACCAAGTTGGGAGAGGTCTGCGGCATCCACCGGGTGCTCATCGTGACGCCGAATCTCTGATGCGATCTCTGTCAATCGCTGGAAATACAACTGACGTCGTTCCCGAGCGGCACGGAGCTCGCCTTGACTTGTCTGCCAGGTGACTCTGGCTTCCTCTCTTCTCGCCGACACCTCCTCCCTCTGGCGATCGATCTCGGCGATGATCCGCTGGCGGTCGGCCTCTTCGCCCTCGAGGGCGGCGAGGCGATCGCCGAGACCGTCGAGGCGAACGGTCCGTTCGTTCATGGCCGCCTTGAGAGCATCGACACGTGCCGTGAGTCGGGTTTTCTCTTCTTCGAGACTCGTCATTGACCGCCTCACACGGCCCAGTTCCTCGGTGGCAACGGTCAGTTTCGCTTCCAAACCCTCGAGCGCTTCGAGGGCGACACGCTCTTCGTCCCGTACCCGATGGAACTCCCGTTCGACGGGGGTGAGACGGCTCGTTGCCCTGGCGACCTCGAGTTCGGACTCCTCCAATGCGAGTGCGGCAGTCTCAACCATCGCCGGGGTCACGCCGTCCGGGTGTGCAACATGGATCGCGCCGTGAACAACCAGATCGCCCTCCGGGGTGACGGCCCGCACCTCGGGATGAACGCTCACGATTCGGTGGGCGGTGGTCCAACCCTCGACCAGGACAACATCTCCCAGAAGGGACCGCGCAAGATCGAGATCGGCGTTGGCACCGAGAAGGTCTACGAGGAGATCAGCACCAAGCTCGCCGGCTATCGCTCCAGCATCGGGGGTGTGACGGGCGCCGGTAACGAGTGGGACACCTCCACCCCCGCTCGTTTTCAAGGCAGCGACTGCCGACGTCAGGGCCTCCTCGTCGGTAAAGACGAGACCATCGACCCACGGGGCCAGGGCGGAGTCCACAGCCCCTGCCAGATCGGGTGGAATGTCGAGCAAGGATGTGAGCGAGCCGCGGACTCCCTCGGCCCCGGCTACCAGATCTCGGGATGTCTCATCGGCCGTACCGTCCATCGCCGTGGTGATCGCCTCGAGTCGGGCGTCGGTGCGTTCCCGTGCCGTCTCTGCGGCTCGATGGGCCTCCTCGGCCCGATCACGACGCTCCTGGGTCTCTTCTCGCATCATTCTGATGCGGTCGTGCTGATCGGAGGCCGCCACTGCCTGGGCATCGAGTTGATGGATCTCGCTCTCCAGCCCCGACAGCCGCTCCGAGGCATCGTCGCCTCGCCCCTCGATCGCACTTCGGCGACCTTCGACGGACTCCAATTCGTGGTCGTCACGATCCTGGGCGTTCTCCAAAGATCGAACCTCACCCCTCACGACAGCCAAAGCACCCTCCGGGGTGAGGGAGGACTGATCGAGAAGGGACCTCTCCTCGGCCTCGACGTCGCGGAATCGGCGCTCATCGGTGTCAACTCTTGGCGCTACCCCCTCGATCTCCCCGTCAATGTCGGTGAGATCGATTTCGATTGCGTCCCTCTCCTCAACGAGATCACGCCGACGGGCCTCGGCTCCCTCAAGCCGCTCCCGACCTGCTCTGGTTCGCTCGTGAGCCACCGACGCCGTGGTGCGTAGCCGCTCGATCGTCGTTTCCAGACGGGCAGCCGCCGACGAATCCCTCTCCAGGGCACGTCCAACCTCTCCAGCAGCCTGGTTCAGCTCGTCGTGACGAACCCGGTCAACTCGGAGCTGTTCCTCCGTGCCTGCCAATACTTGGGCGAGCCGACTCTCTTCACTCTCGATGGCAAGGAGACGTCCATCGATGGATCTCAGACCCTCGCCTCCGAGATAGAGACGAAGGGAACGGATCTCGGCACGTAGGCCACCGTGACGCTCTGCTGCCTTGGCCTGGCGTTTCAGGGGCCGCATCTGCCGTTTGATCTCACCCAAGAGGTCCTGGAGACGGTTGAGATCGACATCGGTACGCTCCAGACGCCGGATGGCGCGTTCCATGCGTTGTCGGTGCTTGAGGACGCCGGCCGCTTCCTCGACCACACCGCGGTGCTCATCGGCACCAGCGTTGAGGATCCGTTCGATCCGGCCCTGGCCCACTATCACGTGCTGGTGTCTCCCCACACCCGAGTCCGAGAACAACTCTGTGATGTCGAGCAGCCGACAAGATACCCCGTTGAGCTCATAGTCTCTGGAGCCATCGCGGTAGAGACGGCGGGTGATGGCGACCTCGTCGAGATCGAGTGCGAGGGAACGATCGCTGTTGTCGAGAACGATGGAGACCTCGGCGCGCCCCAGGGAGGGTCG
Source organism: Acidimicrobiia bacterium (assembly GCA_009377735.1). Taxonomy (GTDB): domain Bacteria; phylum Actinomycetota; class Acidimicrobiia; order Spongiisociales; family ZC4RG35; genus WHTL01. The sequence goes on along the minus strand of WHTL01000006.1, from coordinate 15,073 downwards.
CGAGGCGGTGCCCGCGAAGACCACGTCCTCCATCTTTGAAGTCCGCAGCGTCGTGGTCGACTGGGTGCCGAGAACCCAACTGAGGGCGTCGACGATGTTTGACTTTCCAGAACCGTTCGGACCCACCACAACCGTCACACCCTGACGGAACTCGAGATGGGTGCGATCGGCAAAGGACTTGAAACCGACGAGTTTTAGTGACTTGAGATACATGTGTAATTACACCAGTGTTATCCGAAGCACCACACTACCAGGATCGACGGCGTTTTTTGTGGTCCGTGGCGTCAATCCGATGGTCGACCACCAGGGTCGGGATTCGGGTAAATGAAGAAGTCGCCGACGTTGGGATCGGGATTAACGCTGTCGGTTTCCACACCTGTGACGCTGGCGAAGCCCGAACCGGACCACAGGAAGGAGGACAGCTCGTCGAGTTGCTCCGACTCCCCCTGGGCAAAGATCTCAACACGTCCATCTGGGAGATTCCGCACCCAGCCATCGATGCCGAGCTGTCTCGCTCGGTGACGACAGGTCTGGCGAAACCCCACACCCTGGACCCGCCCCGATATCAGGGCACGGAATGCCTTCACGTCTGGCATTCTGGACAGAAATGGATCGACCTGCCACGCAACACCCGACGCTCGATCTCTGTGCCGCATCGTGGACAGGGAGTCCCGTCGGCCCCGTACACGATGAGCTCGTCAAGCATTTCGCCGGCTCGACCGTCGGGTAGAAGATAGGCAAGATCGTCCAGAGAGGTCCCGTTGTTGTCAATCGCCGCTCCCAATACCAAGGGGATGGCCTCGTGGAGGAGCGTCAGCTCGGAAACGGTGATCGAACCTCCCTCTCGGCTAGGGTGAACTCCCGCTCTGAAGAGAATCTCATCGGCATAGATGTTTCCCAGACCTGCGATGATTCGCTGATCGAGCAGGAGGCTCTTGATGGGTGCGGTGCGGTTCTCGAGCATCGCCGCCAACTCTTCGGGGTCCGGTAGGTCCGACCAGGCGTCACGTCCCAGTCTGGAAAGGGAACTCTCGTCGAGTTCGTCTGGCGTGAAGACCGCCACGAAGCCAAATGTGCGCGGGTCGACGAAGCGCAGCTCCTCGTTGCGGTCGGTGACACCTCGGAAATGGGTGTGTTTGTCCAATGGCTCATCGGGAGCGGCGACCGTCATCCGGCCGGACATGCCCAGGTGCATCACCCAAGCAAGATCGTCTTCCATGTCGATGATGATGAACTTTCCGTGTCTTCCAACGTTCTCCACCCTCCTTCCCACAAGTCGATGAATGATGTCCACGGGCCGGTTATTGCGACGACTCACCCGAGGGCTGCCCAGGGTTACCGCCTCTATGCGGACGCCCTTCAGATGGGGCGCGATGTGTCGACGGGTGACCTCAACCTCGGGTAGCTCGGGCATCTAGTGGTGTGTCTCGCAGACCACCGTCACCCGTTCCCGATGGCGTTGAGGGCCGCCCGCGCTGCCTGCTGTTCTGCTTCCTTCTTCGAGTTGCCGCTGCCCATCCCGAGCCTCTCCCCACCCACGCGGAGCTCTGCCTCGAACCTACGGGCGTGATCGGGACCCGACCCCGAGACCAAATACTCAGGCAGTTCCCCCTTGGCGACGAGGGTCTCTTGGAGTCGGGTCTTGTAATCACGGAGACCGGGGCGAGTCGCCCTCTTGGCGATCATGTCGGTCCAAAGCTCCAAGACGATTCTGGAGGCGGTCTCGTACCCCGCGTCGAGATACACGGCCCCTAGTAGGGCTTCCATGGCATCGGCCAGAATCGAGGGCTTCTTGCGTCCACCTGTTGAGCGCTCCCCCCGGCCGAGCCGAATGTGGGAGGAGAGGTCGATTCTTTTGGCAATCTCAGCAAGGGAGTCCCGGTCCACGGCGGCAGCCCGGGCTTTTGCCAACTCGCCCTCGGGTAGATCCGGATAGGTCTCGTAGAGATAAGTGGTGACGGCGAGGCCCAGCACGGCATCACCGAGGAACTCCAACCGTTCATTGTCGGCGACGTTGTTGCGCTCGGCCGCATGTGAGCTGTGGGTCAACGCCAATTCGAGGTGAGTGCTATCTGCAAATTGGTGACCGAGGGCGGTCTCCAGGGGATGACCGGTCATAGGGCCGCCAAACTGGTCTTGATCTTGCTGACCAGGTCTCCATCTACTGCGGTGGCGGCCATCCGCAGTGAGGAGCGGATCGACTTTCGGGATGAGGAGCCGTGTGTGGCAACTACCGCACCGTTCACCCCGAGCAGATGACCACCTCCATACGTTTCCCAATCGATACGCTCACGCATTTCATTCATCAATGGGAGGATCTCCGCCTGTTGGGAGGCATCGAGCAATGACATCGCCTCGAGGGCGTATCCCGAAACCATCCTGGCAATCCCCTCGGCGGTCTTGAGGAACACATTTCCGGTGAAACCATCGGTCACGATGACATCGGCAACGTCCTCGGCAACATCACGTCCTTCCACATTGCCGATGAACTCAATCGGCGCGTCCCGCAATAGGGCGTATGCCTCCTTCTCAAGTGTCCGACCCTTGCCTGCCTCCTCGCCGATGGAGAGGAGACCCACTCGGGGCTTCTCCACCTCGAGGATGGCGGTGGACGCTACCGAACCCATCACACCGAACTGGGCGAGATGCTCCGCCTTCACCTCAGGATTTGCTCCCGAGTCCAGGATCAGTGTCGGAGTACCGGGGGTTGGCCAGATCGATGCAATTGCCGGCCGCAACACTCCCTTGATCCGTTTCAGGGTCAGGACAGCCGTGGTCAACAAGGCGCCGGTGGAGCCGGCACTGACCACCCCTGCTACTTTCCCGTCGGCGACGAGACGGGTGGCAACTGCAATGGTGGAGTCGGGACGCTCCCGGACCGCCCGTGCCGGATCATCACCCATGCCGATCTGCTCGGTTGCCTCCACAATCCTGGGGGCGGGTGTTCGACCCCCTATTTCGGCATCTATGACATCGGCTGGCCCCACCAGGACCACATCGACCCCGTCCCCCATCGCTTCAAGTGCTCCGGCCACTGTTTCACCGGGGGCCTTGTCTCCTCCCAGAGCGTCAAGGGCTATCGACGTCAAACACTTTCCTCCGGTGTGCGGCTTGCTACCTGGCTACGACCTCGCGGCCCCGATAGGTGCCACATCCATTCTTGTTGGTGCAGGCACGGTGGGGTAGCTTGGGTTGTCCGCAGGTGGGACACGAATGCAGGGTAGGCGCGGCGACCTTCCACTCCGCCTTACGGCGACGCGTCCTGCTCCGCGACATTTTCTTCTTGGGCACCGCCATCGGGGGCTCCTTAATCGGTAGTGCTAGGAGTCGAACAGATCTTTGAGGACGGCGAAAGGAGAGTCGGTCTCTTCCTCATGACCGTCACAAGGATCTCTATTCAAGTCGTTTCCACACACAGGGCAAAGTCCCAGACAGTCCTGGCGGCAGATCGGGGAGGTGGGGAGCGCCAAACCAAGCTCGTCTCGAACGGGTCCGGCGAGATCGATCCTGAGTCCCGGCCCCAGCTTGTAACCGTCCTCGTCCTGCTCAATGCCAAATAGCTGATTGGCCTCCACCTCCACCAGTTCCTCCCACTCGGTGAGGCAGCGGGTACAACGAAACGAGGCGGTCGCTTCGGCCCGGAAGCGCGCTAGCAGCCCCTCGACAACCCATCGCAGGTTGGAACTCGCCGTAACAGGAGGATTTAGAACGACATCGATCATCTCGATGCGGATGTGATCGTCGACTCCCTCGACCTCTCGTTCCTTCTCCGGGTGGTCTACGAGATCGCCGACGTCGAATACCAGACCGCCGGGTGTCACTCCGCGGCTCCCTCCTCGAGGGAGGCGGGACGGGCCTTGTGCAATTCTTCACGGGTGAAATGGAGTCGTCCCAACAATTCGGTCATGACCGTTTCCACCTTCTGCAACGAGCGCTCGATTTCGTCCTCGGCCTCGAGTCGCATCCGTCGTGCCTCCCCCTCGGCGCGACGAACCACGTTCTTGGACTCCTCCACCGACTCTCGGACGATATGGTGTTCCGACACCAGGTCCTGAGACCGGGCCTGCGCCCGCTCGATGATCGCCTCGGCTTTTTCATTCGTCCGTCCGATGAATGCCTCACGCTCTCTCACCATCCAACGCGCCGCCCGCAACTCGTCGGGAAGTTCGGCGCGAAGACGTTCCAGCATCGTCAGAAACTGCTCCCGATCAACGAGAACGTTCGAGGAGAGCGGCATGGTTTTCGCCTCGTGGAGATGGGCGATGAGATCGTCGACCATATCCTGGAGCTCCCCCACCGAGGATCGCGGGCGGGCGTCCTCGGCCACGGCGTCGGGGTTCTCATGCTGATCTCCGATATCGGTCATCGTGTCTCTCCGATTGCTTGGCGGACCGGTGGGGGCACCAGGTGGTCGACGCTACCCCCCAGTGTGGCAATTTCGCGCACCAAAGACGAGGAGATGAACGAAACCTCCGGGCTGGTGGGCAGGAACAAGGTCTCCACCTCGACCATGGTGCTGTTCATGTGCGCCATTCTCTGCTCATTCTCGAAGTCGATGGTGCCACGCAGTCCCTTTACGATCACGTCGATGTCGTGGGACTCGACCAGATCCACCACCAGCCCGTCATGTGCGATCACCTCGATGTGGACATCGTTGTCAGTCCAACCGGCGATCACCGCATCGAAAAGCTCGACCCGACGTTCGGGGGTGAACATGGCTCGCTTCGAGGGGTTACCAACCACTCCTACAACGATACGGTCGGCGAATCGGGCCGTCCTGCGGATCACATCGATATGGCCGTTAGTGGGAGGGTCAAAGCTCCCGGGGCACAATGCGGTGGTCAAGCGTTCTCCTTTTCGTATCTAAAGATCTTGGTGTCTCCGTAGCGTCTTTCGGTGACCGTCTCCCAGTTACCCGGGACCACAGGGCCGTCGTCGCCACTTCGACGACTCACGATCACCTCTCCCGTCTGTTCCAACATGGTATCTAGAAGGGCGAGCTGATCAGAGACCATCGTTGATGGCACTTCCCACGGTGGGTCGATGAATACTATGTGGAAGCGTTCCTGATTGGTACGCAGGAATACCCCGACGTCCTGGGCTATCACCGTCCCACCCAGCCCGACGGTATTGATGTTTTCGGTCAACACCTTGATCGCCTTCCGGTTGTTCTCCACGAACCTCACCGAGGTTGCCCCACGGGAGAGAGCCTCGAGACCGAAGCTACCCGTACCGGCGTACAGGTCGGCCACCCGAGCCTCGCTCACCCATGATCCGATCATGCTGAACACAGCCTCCCGCACCCGATCGGTCACAGGACGAGTTGTGCTGACGTCGGGGGCGATTAGCCGGCGCGACCTGGCACTTCCTGCGATTATTCGCATCACGATCGGAACAGCCACTCGACGAGATCTTCTTCCTCCTCCGGATTATCGACGTCGCCGTTTTCGTCTGTGCCTCTGCTCAGGAACACACCGATCTCATCTCGGAGATCAGTGTGTCTGGCGAGCTCGGGGTCATCGTCTACCAGGGCGAATCCCTCCGATCGGGCTATCTCCAATAGGTCGATGTCGCGCATGACGTCAGCGACCCTGAGGTCACCGACACCCGACTGACGACTACCGAAGACCGTTCCCTGTCCTCTGATCCCGAGGTCCACCTCGGCGAGATAGAAACCGTCGGTGGAGCCCACCATCGCCCGGAGACGCTGCTCGCCGTCCTCGGTAGCGGGGTCGGCGACCAGGATGCAGTGGCCACCGTACTCACCTCTGCCCACCCGCCCCCGGAGTTGATGCAGCTGGCTAAGACCAAAACGGTCGGCATCCTCGATCACCATGACGGTGGCGTTGGGAACATCGATACCGACCTCGATGACGGTGGTGGAGACCAGGACATCGATCTCCCCGTTGTTGAACCCGGCCATCATCCGACTCTTCTCTTCCGGGTGTAGCTGACCGTGTATGAGACCAAGCACGAGGTCGGGGAACACTCCCTTGAGACGTTCGAACTCGGTGGTGGCCGAGGTGACCTCCAGCTTGTCGCTGTCCTCGACCAGAGGGCACACCACGAAGGCCTGACGACCCGCCGCGACCTCGGACCTGACCAGATCCCAGGCCTTGTCCTCCTCCCCACGACTCAACCAGGTCGTCTCGATGGGGCTGCGTCCCGCCGGGAGCTCGTCTATCACCGATACGTCGAGATCACCGTAGAGGGTCATCGAGAGGGTCCTCGGAATCGGTGTTGCGGTCATTATGAGGACATCGGGATCCATCCCTCGAGCCTTGGATTTCAGCTCCACCCGCTGACCGACACCGAAACGATGCTGCTCGTCGATCACAGCCGCTCCCAGCGAGGCGAAATCCACGCCCTCCTGAATGAGGGCGTGGGTGCCGATGACGATATCGACTCCACCTTCGGCGATCCGAGATAGCAGAGTCGCGCGGTCGATACCGGGGGCAAAGTTGACCAGGGCAGCGCTGCGGGTGAGGAGAGCGAGCTTGACGCCCGGCTCCGACCCGTCATCGAACAGCGACCCCATACCGAGTCCTGCACCCTCGCCCTCCTCGGGCGGCGCCAGACCGGAATCGGCGATCATGCGGCTGATGCCGAGAAAGTGCTGGGTCGCCAGCACCTCGGTGGGTGCCATCACCGCGGTCTGAAACCCGCCCTCCACCGCATAGAGAAGCGTCGCCACGGCAACCACCGTCTTACCCGATCCCACCTCACCCTGGAGGAGGCGATTGGTGGGGACCGGCGACCGGAGATCGGCGATCATGTCGGTCAGGACCCGACGTTGGGCACCCGTCAACTCATAGGGAAGACCGGCGATAAAACGTTCGGCGAGCGTCCCGTCGACCTTGTGCTCGATCCCGGTGGACTCCTGTCGCTGATGGTGTCGCTTGGCGGCGAGGGCCACCTCCAGCCGAAAGAGCTCATCGAAGGCAAGACGGCGCCGGGAGCGCATGGCGTCGGCCATCGAGTCGGGGAAGTGCACGTCCTGGATAGCGGCGTCTCGGCTCACCAGGCCGGCTCTGTTCAAGATCGGGTCGGGTACCGGGTCATCGATGGGTCTACTCCGACCGAGTGCGTTGTGCATCGATCTCCGGATGTTCCCCGGCTTCATCTTCGCCACTGAGCGATGTATCGGAACGACACGTCCCGTGACCAAACCCTCCTTTGACGAGGAAAGCACATCGGCTTCCGGACTCTTCATCTGACGCTTGCCGCGAAATCGCTCCACCTTGCCCGATAGTGCGACCTCGGCGCCCTCATTGAGTTGTGTGAGTCTGAATCTCTGGTTGAACCAGACCGCACCGATTGAACCCGTCTCGTCTTCGACGGTCGCATTGATGATGACCAGCCCCTTGCGGGGGCGTATTGAAGAGAGGTTCTTGACCGTCCCGATCACCGTCACTTCCTCGCCAACGGGAACGTCGGCGACGCCAACGATGTTCGACCGGTCTATGTATCTGCGCGGGACATGGAGAAGGAAATCGGTGACCGACCCTATCCCCTCACTGCGAAGGGCCTCCCCTGTACGCGACCCGATGCCCTTGACCTCTTCGACCGGTACGTTGCTGAGATAGACGAGAGAGGGCACTGCGGCGGACCTTAGACGCCGGTCATCTGCTCCCCCGAGTCGATCAGAGCTTGACGACGGGGCAGGTGAGCGTGCGGGTTATACCGGAGACGGCCTGGATGTTGGCCACCACCATCTTCCCCAGCGAGTCGACGTCCTCGGCGGCGGCGCGCACGATGACGTCGTAAGGGCCGGTCACATCGTCTGCCTGGACCACGCCTTCTATTCCCCTCACCTCTTCGGCGACGTAGGCTGCCTGGCCCACCTCGGTCTGGATGAGGACATAGGCCTCAACCACGGGAACCTCCTCATTCATTGATTGGACTAGAGGCTACCGGAATATCCTGCGCTAGGTCGCACCGAGTGCTCTGGCACGGTCAGCCGAGGGCAACAGCTAGTAACCCTCGTGACCGATTCTGACCTTGGTTGCGAAGACGGTGCCGTCCTCTTCGACGGTCTCGAAGATGATCCGCTGACCCTGGCGGAGATGTCGGAAGATCGAACCCTCCAGCGACTCGTCACGAATGACGAACTCGTCGCGATCCTGCTCACCAACCACGATGCCGACACGGGTGGCCGGGTCATATACCTTGACGACTCCCTGCATCAGCGGACTTTAGGCCTTGACGACCTTGCCGGCGCGGATACAGGACGTGCAGACACGTGCTCGGCGAGTGTTGGATCCGTGCTTGACACGGATCCGCTGGATGTTGGGTAGCCAGCGGCGGTTGTTGCGTTTGTGGGAGAAGCTGACGCTCTTGCCGTAGCTGGGCTCCTTGCCACAAATCTCACAGCGGTATGACATCTTGAAACCTCTTTGGTGACCAGGGGTTGGGGCTCACCTTCAACGGGTAGTGCCCCGGGGTGAGGTAAGGATAACTGCGGTGCTCCTGATCCCCAATCCCACCAACCGAGTTTGTCATATCTCCGGACGGAACTTTGGGCTGGGAACGTCGCTCAGCGGGCGTTGGAACCCAGGGTTCGGATATGGGTCACATCTCCAGACGGAATGCGCTGCGCCGGGCATGACGCTCCCGGGCCAGGTCGACCAGGTTGTTGATGAGCTCCGCGTACCCGATCCCGCTTGCCTCCCACAACTTGGGATACATCGAGATTGGGGTGAAACCGGGGATCGTGTTCACCTCATTGACGAGGAGACCCCGGCCTGTCTCCTCCCAGAACATGTCGACGCGGGCCATTCCCTCACAACGGAGGATCGCAAAGGTCTTCAGGGCGAGCTCTTGCATTGCCTCGGAGATTTTGCCCGGGATGTCGGCGGGGATCACCAGCCCGGCGGTGCTGTCCGGGTCATACTTGTCCTCGTAGTCGTAGAAGTCGTTCCCCGGCTCGATCTCTCCGATTACGGACACCTTGGGTTCGATGTTCCCTAGTACGGCGGTCTCCAGCTCCCGGCCCACCACTTCTTCCTCGAGAAGGACCCACTCGTCGAATTCCAGGGCGCGCTTGACTGCGTCGGTGAGATCGGATCGGGTCGTCGCACGGCTGACCCCGACCGACGATCCCATGTTGGACGGCTTGACGAAGATCGGGAGCCCGAGTGCATCGGCTGCACCGTCAAGTGTCGCGTCGTCCACATCATTGAACCGTAGACCCACGAACCCCGTCTGGGGGATCCCATGGGCAGCCAGGAGCTCCCGTGCCTTGACCTTGTCCATGGCAAGTGCCGATCCGAGCACCCCGGTACCCACATAGGGGATCCCCGCGAGCTCCAGAAGTCCCTGGATGGTGCCATCCTCCCCCTTGGGACCGTGTAGGAGGGGAAATGCCACCAAATCGCCCTCGGTGGTCACCACATCGGAGGGCGAGATCTCCCGACCCTGGGGATCGAATCTGGGGGGCAACTGCTTGGAACCGCTCTCCAGAGCGGCCACCGCGTCATCGTCGAGCAGCCATCTACCTTCCCGATCGATTCCGATGGGGAGGACGGAGAACCGGGTGCGGTCGACTGCGGCGATGACGTGGGCGGCCGTGACACAGCTCACCTCGTGCTCGGCAGACTGGCCACCGAAAAGCACCACCAGCCTCGTTCGATCTGTGTTGCCCATCACGAGTCGATTCTATGTGCGACGCTCCTATACACCCGGTAGATCCTCAGGGTGGGTATACGATCTGGTCGTCATGCGATTCACGATCTCCGAAATAGCCCGTGCCACATCGGGGACGTCGATCGGGACGGAGGTGACTGTCAGTGGTGTCGGTATCGACTCCCGGAGCGTCGGTGTCGGGGACCTCTTCGTTCCACTGATCGCAGAGCGGGACGGACACCAATTCATCGACGCCGCCATTGCCGGGGGCGCCGCGGCGTATCTGTCGTCTCGGACTCCCCCGGGCGATCACCCAGCGGTCATGGTCGACGACACCACCAACGCCCTGGCCGCTATCGGCCGGTTCGCGAGAAGTCGTCTACGAGGCGAGGTCATCGGGATCACGGGGTCTGTCGGCAAGACCTCGGTCAAGGACCTGGCTACGGCGGTCTTCGGCAGTGTCTACAGCACCCATTCCAACCCGGCGTCCTTCAACAACGAGATCGGGGTGCCCCTCACCCTCGCCAATACCCCGGAGGGCACCGAGGTCGTCATCCAGGAGATGGGCGCCCGTGGGATGGGTGACATCAGCCACCTATGTGGGATAGCGGTACCCACCGCAGCGGTGGTGACAGTGGTCGCCGCAGCCCACACCTCCGAGTTCTCCTCTTTGGACGAGATAGCCATAGCAAAAGGCGAACTCGTAGAAGCGGTAGGGTCATCGGGCTTCGTCGTCCTCAATCGGGACGATCCACATGTCTGGGGCATGGCCGAACGGACAGAGGCGCGGGTGGTCGGCTTCGGTTCCGGAGCCGATGTGCGTGCACTTGATGTGCAGTTGGACGATGCCCTACGACCCCATTTCACCTTGACAACACCCGATGGATCGAGCCCCGTCCTGCTCGAGCTACGAGGAAAACACCAGGTTGCCAATGCCCTCGCCGCCGCGGCTGCTGGCTATGCCGTCGGCATCGATACCGATGCGATCGCCGCCGGTCTCGGCAACGCTCGGGGCTCGGCATGGCGGATGGAGGTAACCACCCGTGATGACGGGGTGGTCGTCATCAACGACTCCTACAACGCCAACCCGACCTCGATGCGAGCGGCATTCGATGCCCTTGCCGGGCATGCGGCTCGGCGTCGTTTCGCGGTGTTGGGGACGATGGCGGAGTTAGGAGACACCTCGGTGTCGGATCACCGTTCTATCGGTCAGGAGGCGATCGAAAGGGGTTTCACCGTGATCACGGTGTCGGAGGACTCCTATGACGTCGGTCAAGCCGTTACGGACCCATCGGGTGCCATCGCCGTCCTTGGGGAGCTCGGCGAGGGGGACGTTGTCCTGGTGAAGGCCTCCCGGGCGGCCGGTCTGGAACGGGTGGCACAGCTTCTCCTAACCCGATCTGGCGCTCGACACCGTTAGCCGCTCTCAACGAATCCCCTTGACATGCAACTTGCATGAGTGCATGATGTTTGCATGAAGACCCTTCAGATTCGTAATGTCGACGAGAAGACACATCGTGCCCTGAAGATGAGGGCGGCGGCAGAGGGACGGTCCCTTTCCGAGCTAGCACTCTCCGAACTGCGGCGTTCGCTGGAGCGTCCCACCCGCCGGGAGATTCTCGATCGACTTGCCGGGCGTGAGCCCTTCGATGTTCCGGGAGGATCGGCCGAGGCGGTGCGTCAGGAGCGAGGCCCTATCTGATCGTTGTCGACGCATCGGCTGGCATCGAGCTACTGACATTCTCTGAGCCCGGTCAGCGGGTAGCGGGCTTCCTGGTCGACGAGATGCAAACCCTCCATGTGCCAAACCTATTTTCCGTCGAGATCACCCAGGTCCTCCGGAAAATGGTCCGGCACGGTTCTTTGTCGACTGGACGTGCCAGTGAGGCAATACAAGATCTCCGAGACCTCGACCTCGTACATCATGAGCACGAGCCGTTGCTGGAGAGGGTATGGGTCTTGCGTGACCGTCTCACCGCTTACGACGGGGTCTATGTTGCCCTCGCCGAGTTCCTCTCATGCCCGCTCATCACCAGTGACCGCAAACTGGCAAGTGCTGCGGGGAACCTGATCCCAACCGAGATCATCTCCTAGATTCAGTCCTCGGGTTCGGCGGCCGCGGCCACGGCGTGGAAGCCGGCATCGACATGGACCACCTCACCGGTGGTCATGGGAGCCCAATCGGATAGGAGGACGCACACCATACGGCCCACGGGGTCGGGGTTGGCCGCATCCCAGTGGAGCGGCGATCGGGTGTTCCAGATCTTGTCGAAGACATCGAAGCCGGGGATCGACTTGGCTGCAACGGTCCCTAGAGGCCCGGCAGCCACCACGTTGACCCTGATGCTGTCACCACCGAGATCCCTGGCGAGATAACGGGTCACCGCCTGCAAGGCCATCTTGGCGACACCCATCCAGTCGTAGACCGGCCAGGCCTGGCTGTTGTCGAAATCCAATGCCACAAGCGACCCGCCCCCGGCCTTCTGCATGAGCGGCCGCAGAGCCACCGCGAGGGTCTTGTAGCTGTAAGCGGAGGTCATGAAGGCGGTCTGGGCCGATTCGGGAGGTGTGTTCAGGAAGTTTCCACCGAGAGCATCGTCGGGCGCGAAGGCTATGGCATGGAGAGCGCCGTCGACACGTCCCCATCTGTCATCCAGGTCGGCAACGACGCTCTCGACCTGTGTCGGGTCGTTGATGTCCAACTCCAGCACGTCGGCTTCTACCGGGAGACGCTTCGCAGCCCGCTCTGTGAGCCGCAGACCCCTTCCGAATCCGGTGACCACCACCTCAGCCCCTTGCTCCTGGGCGTTACGGGCCGCATACCAGGCGATGGACTTGTCATTGAGCACCCCGGTGATGAGGAGTTTCTTGTCGTGGAGCAAACCGGTGGCGTTGTGGACGGCGTCGGCGGCGTCATCGCTCATTGCTTCTCCCTCGTTCGGTCTTCGTGATGCTCAGTATGTCAAAAACCGATCCCGTATGTTTGCACGGTGCGAAGCCCAAGACCCATCACGAACAACCAGAACATCCCCCATCGCAGGAGGGGCCGTAGTTCGAGCTGAGCCCGGAATATGTAGGCAAACGCCATCGTGAATGCGATCACCACCCCGTAGAAGAGATGCTGGTCGCCAGGATCGGTAGCGCCCTGGGAGTACAGGATTGCGCCGGTGGCGATGTGAAGGGAAGTGGTGGCCACGGCAAGCCCTATCCCCGCCCTGTATGGGATCCCAATTTGGGTCTCTCTGAGACCACCGACGATCCCCCACAGACCCACGATTCCGGTCACCGCGATGGTGACCCAGGCACCCCACTGGTGGATCGAGGTCACGAATCGGGGTTAGTACCGGGTGTTGTGGTGGAAGAGGGAGCGAGCACCTCGGCGCACATCCGACCCAAGTCGAGGTTGGCTGCGACGTTGGAGTCGAGATCCTCCTGGGTAACTTCTTCGCCGGCAGCGCCCTTTTCCAGAACGGTCTCGGCACTCGCCCGGAGCGCATCTACCGCGCCGGCGATGTCCTCACTTTCGAATTCTATGGTGTCAAGGGCCTCTGTTCCCGCCTCGATGACGGCGATTTGGGACTCGTTGGGTACATCCCCCACGGCAATGGGTGGTGGCTCCCCGTTGGCGACGCTGGCATCGCTGGTGGCCGTTCCGAATACTTCCCGGAGCATCACGCAATCCCCGGCCAACTCCGGAGTGACCGGTACGGTCTCTGCCGGTTCGCCCTGTCCGGCAACCGTGGTGGTGATATCACCACCGTCGCCCGAGCAGGAAGCTAGGAGGAATAGCACCGCGAGCAGGGCTGCGGTCGATTGAAGTTTCTTGTGTGTCATTTTTTTGATTGTCCCGTGAGCAGATCGGAGTATTGGTCTCTGACGACCTTCTTGTCGAACTTTCCCGTGCCCGTCTTGGGTATCTCGTCCAAGAACTCAATCCGGTCGGGCAGCCACCACTTTGCCACCTTATCGGTCAGAAATGCCAATAGATCCCCTTCCTCGACTGCCGAACCCTCCTTCTTGACGACAAAGGCAACCGGTCTTTCCATCCACTTCTCATGTTTGAGCCCCACCACCGTCGCCTCGATGACCTCACTGTGAGCCATGAGCAGATTCTCCAACGCCAGGGAGCTGATCCACTCCCCTCCCGACTTGATTATGTCCTTGGCGCGGTCGGTTATCCGAATGTATCCCTCGGGATCGATGATGCAGACGTCGCCTGTTCGGAGCCACCCGTCCTCGAACGAATCGGCGGAACGGTCATCCTGGTAGTACTCGGCGGCGATCCATGGGCCTCTGATGAGCAACTCCCCGAACGCCTCCCCGTCGTGGGGCAGTTCGGCTCCGATCTCGTCGACTATCTTCACCTGGAGACCGGGAAGGGCAAGACCGGCCGTCTCCAGACGGTCGAGCCTCTCCTCCCACGTCCAGTCGTCGCTCTCCGGCTTGAGTGTGGCTACCGATGCCACCGGGTTGGTCTCTGTCATCCCCCATCCCTGCTGAACGACGATTCCCCTGTTCTCCTGATACCAGTTGATCATGCTCCGCGGGACGGCGGATCCCCCACAAAAGAAGGCGCGGATGGTGGATACATCGACATCGGGGTTGGCCTCGAGATACTGCTGGATACCAATCCAGACGGTCGGCACACCTGTCGAGAAGGTCACCTTTTCGGCGGAGACGAGGTCGGTGAGACCCTGGGGTGTTAGGTCGGGCCCGGGATACACGAGCCGCGCACCCCTGGTTACTGCCATGAACGGGTACCCCCAGGCCGCGGCGTGGAACATTGGGACAACCGGCATAACGACATCACGGGCATCCATGGGATAGTTCAGGAGATTTGAAACCGTGTGCAGATAGGTGGACCGCTGGGTATAGGCGACCCCTTTAGGGTTGCCCGTGGTTCCCGACGTATAACAGAGCATCATCGGCGAACGCTCATCTAGTAGCGGCCACTCACCCCACGGCTCGACATCGGAGATCAGGCCCTCGTAAGCGATGGAACCCGGTATCCGATCGTCGGCATCCGTCCCCATGACCACGTATCGCTCAACGGTTTCCAGGGAGTCGACAATGGGCGCCAGCAACCCAACCAGGTCGGGATCGACGAATATCACCCGATCCCCCGCGTGGTTGATGATGTAGGTCAGTTGTTCGGGAAACAGCCGGATATTGAGCGTATGGACGACCCGACCCGTGTTGGCCAACCCCCAGTAGAGCTCATGATGCCGTTGGTTGTTCCAGGCGAACGTCCCCACCGCATCGCCCTCCCCCACACCCAATTCCGTCGCCACCGCGGTCGCCAACCGTCTGATCCGGGCGTCGCTGTCACCGTAGGTGGTCGTGATCTTCGACCGATCGTGTTCCACGGAGACGATCGTCTGATTGGGGTACAAATCCACCGCCTGCTGATACAGGGTGGACAGGAGAAGCGGAAAATCCTGCATATGAG
>WHTL01000100.1 GCA_009377735.1 Acidimicrobiia bacterium | reverse complement strand
TCAAGAGATGTCGGATGGGAGGTTGGTGTGTGGTCTGGGGATGGGCCACAGAGACGACGAATTCGCCGCCTTCGAGATACTGCGATCCCAACGCAGAAAACATCTCGAGGAGACGGTGGAGCTGCTCCGTCTTTTGTGGACCGAGGAAGACGTCACCTACCAAGGCGAGATCCACCAGATCGCAAACGTCAATGTCCTCCCCAAACCAGACCCGGTCCCGCCGATTTGGATCGGCGGATGGGCACCACCGGCCGTGAGACGGGCGGCCCGGATCGCCGACGCTTGGTTCCCCGGACCCAGCGCCGACCTTGGGAAGCTGCGGGAGTGCTACTCGATCTATGACAAGGCGAGGACCGAGACCGGAATGCCACCGGGAGCTCGTCCCCTGATGCGGGAGGTTTGGGTAGGCGAGACACAGACGGAGATCGATAGGGGACGCCGACATCTACAACGCGTCTACCAGGAGGAGTACCCATCTATCGCCAATGCGAACGTGGGTCTGGTGATGTGGTGCGGGACCGGGCATTCGTGGGGAGCCCCCAACAGGTTGTGGAGGATCTGGACAAGTGGCGGGAGGAGCTGGGATTCGACCATCTCATCGCCCGTATGCATCTCCGGGGTGCCGACCAGCCGGCGGTCCTCCGCTCCATGGAGCTCTTCGCCGACCAGGTGATACCCGCTCTGAGAGAGTGATAGAGCCTTCCGGGCTGTTTGTATCCCGCTCCGTTGTAGTCTGCGCCCGATGGAAGGATTCGATCCCAAGACCAGTTTCGGTCCGGATGTGGCCGCCTCATACGACGACGCCCTACGCGGAGACGAAGACGAGACGGTCGAATTCCTGGCGGGTCTTGCCGGTTTCGAACTGGCCCTTGAACTCGCCATCGGCACCGGCCGCATCGCCCTCCCTCTCTCCGAGCGAGGCATCCGAGTCGACGGTATCGAGCTCTCGGCTGACATGATCGCCCGTTTGCGCGAGAAGCCGGGAGGAGAGAACCTAACCGTTGTGGTGGGAGACATGGCCACAGCGGAAGCGCCAGGCCCATACGGATTGGTGTATCTCATCTACAACACCTTTCACAATCTGCAGACCCAGGACGATCAGGTGCGCTGTTTCGAGAACGCAGCCAGGCATTTGACGAACGACGGTGTCTTCGTGATCGAGTGCGAACTGGCCTCGATGCGCCGCGGGCGGAGCTTCGTCGACGCAGAGCGCGTCGGCACGGATGAGGTGACCCTCGATGTCAACCGGTACGACGCGGTGTCGCAGGTCCTCGACGAGAACCATGTGCGCATCGGCGATGGTGGTATCCGGATGGGACCGATCTCCCAGCGTCTGGTCCATCCCAGCGAGATGGATCTGATGGCCCGCATCGCTGGTCTCCGGCTTCGGCACCGTTGGAGCGGATGGCGTGAAGAACCCTTCACCGCTTCGAGCACCCGGCACGTCAGCGTGTACGGCCGAGGCTGAGCGATGACCGTTGATCTATTCGCCGGAATCGCAGTGAGCGATTTCCAGCGTGCTCTCGGTTGGTATGAACGCCTCCTCGGTGCTGAGCCCAGTTTCTTAGCCCACGATACGGAGGCGGTGTGGGAGCTCGACGAGCACCGCTTCGTCGTCATCGAGGAGAATCACGAGCACGCCGGCCATGCCCTGCACACGCTGTTCGTGAGCGACCTCGACACCATCGTGGGCGAGATCGTCGGGCGCGGCCTGCAACCGACCAAACGGGAGACGTACGACAACGGAGTGCGCAAGGTGACGTTCCACGATCCCGACGGCAACGAGATCGGATTCGGCGGGGGTCCCCTCGACGTCGAAGATTGACCTCGGCAGCGAGCCGTCCCTCTTGTCTACCCACGCATTGCTGAGGGGACGTCCAGTGCCACGCCCGTCTCCCGCTCAGAGACCTCGAACAGGGTGTCGATCACCCGCTCGTTCCGGGAACGGCCGAACAAGGGCCGCCGCACCGGGGCTCCATTGTTGCCGAACCGGGGAGCGTACAGCTCACCCCCCGCTGCTTGGGGGTCGGTGGCTGCCCGGAGCTGAGGAAGGGCACCGTCTGTCGCCGACATACCGACACTCCTCGCGGCGTGCCCCGAAGCTTGACCACCGCCCTCCCGTGCCGTGTTGGCCTGGAGGTCTGTGTTGGAGAGACCGGGATGGGCAACCAGGCTCGCTGTCAGTGCCCCAGCCGCCCTGAACCGCAGCTCTAGCCCCACGGCGAAGTGGAGGTTGGCCAGCTTCGACTGCCCGTACGCCTTCCACGGGCCGTAGCTGCCCTCCAGATGGGGGTTGGACGGGTCGACGGGTCGGCCCAAGTGACGGGCGGTGCTGGTCACGGTCACGACCCGGGACTCGGGGGTGTTAACGAGGAGGGGGAGAAGTGTCGCCGTCAGAGCGAAGTGGCCGAGATGGTTGGTTCCGAACTGCATCTCAAACCCATCGACAGTTCGTCGCTCCGGGATGGCCATGACGCCCGCATTGTTCACCAACAGGTCGATGTGGTCGAGGCTGGAAAGGACGGATTCACAGAACGCGGCGACTCCCTCGAGGGACGCCAGGTCGAGTTCTCTAACCTCACTCGATACACCTGGCTCCAGCTCCCGGATCTCCTCCTCGGCGATAGCCGCCTTCTCCAGATTCCGGGCGGCCATTATGACGTGGGCCCCCTTGAGGGCGAGGGCCCTCGCCGTTTCCTTGCCGAGCCGCTGTTCGCTCCGGTAACTATGGCGGTTCGTCCGCTCTGGTCGGGGATGTCGGACTCATTCCAACTCATTTACCACCGCTGAATCAGGGACCTTCAGCTTCGATGACCGCTCGGGTTTCGTCAACCTGGAAGGATCACTGGGCGTTATTTGCGCTCTGCAAGTAATTCTGTACCCTCGCATGGTGTGACTGATAGGACCCGAACATTGGAAGCGCTGCAGCGTGGTCTCACCATGGTGGTCCGCCGCACTGCCATCCCCCGTACCCATGAGAGGATTACCCGCAGGGCAGGTGTTGAGATCGAACGGGTCGAGGCGATTGCGCTGAGTCGGATCGCCGATGTCTCGTCGATGCGGGTCACCGAATTGGCCGACCAGTTGGGTGTGGCCTGTTCCACCGCGGGACGTCATGCCGCAAATCTCGAGGCGGGAGGACTCGTCACCCGCACCCCCGATCCCGACGACATGAGGGTGACCGTGGTCAACGCCACAGCCGCCGGGGTGGAGTTGATCGAACGGCTACGAGAAACACAGCGGAGCCTGTTGGCCGAGGCGCTCACGGACTGGGAGACCGAAGACCTCGAGAATCTTGCCAGTCTCCTGGGAAGGTTGGGGGACGACCTACTCGCGATTGCCGAGCCCGCAGGGGTCCGGCGGTGACCAAAACCAAACGAAAAAAGGAACGTCGCCCTCTGACCCACGACGGAGACCGCTATCCCTGGATCGCCATGGGTGTGGTGTTGATCGGCACCTTCATGGTCATCCTCGACACCACCATCGTGAACGTCGCCCTCCCTCAGATCGGAGTTGCCCTCGATAGCGAGTCGGGGATCGAGTGGGTCGTCACCGCCTATCTCCTCGCCGTCGGGATCGCCCAGCCCCCCACGGGCTGGCTGGCTGACCGGTATGGGCGCAAACGGTTATTCATCGCCAGTCTTGCCGCCTTCGCACTCGGTTCCCTGTTCGCGGCTCTCTCGCCAAACCTGGAGACTCTCGTTATTGCCCGGGTGGTACAGGGGCTCGGGGGCGGTGCCTTGGCACCGGTGGGAATGGCCATGGTCTATGAGCTCTTCCCCACAGACCGACGCGGCACCGCCCTCGGGGTATGGGGTGTCGCCGCCATGGTGGCGCCAGCGTTCGGACCGGTGGTCGGAGGCTATCTGGTCACCAACGTCAGCTGGCACTGGCTGTTCCTCATCAACGTGCCCATCGGCGTGATCGCCATCGTCGCTGCGGTCCGACTCCTCCGTGAGACCGGGTACCGGGAGGAGCGTCCGTTCGATGGGGTGGGCCTCGGGTTAATCAGCGTAGGCCTCGTCACGCTGCTGCTCACTTTCTCCAATGCCAGCGATTGGGGTTGGACGTCGGGGTTGACCATCGGCCTCATCGCCACCGGAGGGCTGTTCCTCCTCGGCTTTATTCTCTGGGAGCGACGGCAAGAGCACCCCCTCATCAACCTCTCGATGTTCCGAGTCCCCATCTTCACTCTGACCCTGGGGGTGATCGGAGCCACCGTCATCGTCCAGTTCGGGATGCTGGTGTTCCTGCCGCTGCAGCTGCAGACCATCAGGGAGTTCACCGCCCTGGAGGTGGGCACCATGTTGGTCCCGATGGCGATCGCCGCCGCCATCACGTTCCCTCTCGGTGGCCGTCTCACCGACAGGATCGGGCCCCGTATCCCGGTCGTAACCGGATCAATCCTCCTTGCCGCATCCGCCTTCATCCTCGCCCAACTTGAGGTCGACTCGCCCACCTACATCATCGAGATCGCTTTGATATGCCAGGGCTTTGGTTTCGGTCTGTCGATGATGCCCAATTCGGTGACCGGTCTAAACGCATTGCCCAACCGGTTCGTGGCACAGGCGACATCGGTGAGACAGCTCCACGTCCGGGTCATGGCCTCATTCGGTGTCGCCGTCCTGGCAACCCTCCTCGCTGTCATGCTCGGCGACATGTCGGCCACAGGTACCGATGTCGCCGGGTCGGTCGTGGCTCAGGACGCCTACAACACCGTCTTCATGGTGATGGCGGGCTCGGCCGTCCTCGCCGCCATCCAGGGCATCTTCCTCCCTGGGAAGGAACGCAACCGTGAGCTCCAATCCGACCGGGCGGCCGAGTATGCCACCGCGGTAGAGGCTATGTGACCACCGCGCCGGTGGTGGCTTCTTGGTCAGTACTCCAGGAGAAGGAGACCGGGAATCTCATCAAAGTGCTTGGTGTTCGTGGTCGCCAGCCCTTGAAACTTCTGCAAGCTCATGGCTTTAACCGAGACCCGGACTGTTGCATAACCGTCTCGAGTTGATCAGTCCTGGCGCCAGTAGATCAACTTCTGGTCCAGCCACTCGACAAAGAAATAGAGGACTCCACCGATCGTGCTGAGAATGGCGATTACCGCGAATACGCGATCGATTCGGAGTTGGAAGTTGTAGGTATACAGCAGAAAACCGAGGCCCTCAGCCGCCCCAACGAATTCACCGACGATGGCCCCGATCACTGCGAATGTCAGCGCGGTCTTAACCCCAGCGAACATCAGTGGCGCCGCCGAAGGTAGTTCGACCTTGGTGAAGATCTGACGCCGCGAGGCTCGAAGTGACCGCATCAGCTGAACCATGTCCGTGGGTACGTTTTCTAAACCAACCATCGTGTTGATGAGGACCGGAAAGAAGCTTATTACGACAGCCATCGCCACCTTGGAGGTCTGTCCGTAACCGAACCACGAGATCAGCAGAGGCGCCAGAACGATTTTTGGTATGGCCTGGAACGCAACCACGAAAGGATAGAAGAGCTCCTTCGCCCGCTGCCAGACCCCCAAAGAGATACCGACGACGAGTCCGATGACCGTGCCGATCACGAATCCCCAGAAGATCTCGTTAAGAGTTACCAAGAAATGGCTCATGAAGAAATCGGTGATGACAAGGGTGTAGAGCGCATACACGATCGATGAGATCGGAGGGAGAATGATCTCCGGCACCAGGCCTGCACGGGGGAGTATCTCCCAGAGTGCAAACAAGGCCACGGCCACGGCCAGGGAACCGACCCAGTTTCGAGGCGACTTCTCTTCTGCCTCTACGGGACCTACGCCCGTGTTCGGGTCGTCGGAAGTCGTGGCGTCCGCTCTATCAACCATTGGTCTGCCTCTCACCACCCGATAGACCGGGATCGGGCGATACCGTCTCGGAATCCTCGACTGCACTGTCACCCAGGAGTCCTCGAACCTCGAACACGAGATCTGTGAATGCCGGATCATGCATGATGCTGATTTGACGGTCGCTACCGAAGGGCACATCGACCACGCCGGAAATCCGCCCTGGTCGTGAGCTCATCACCACGACACGGTCCGCTAGGAAGATCGCTTCAGAGATGCTGTGGGTCACGAACAACACCGTGATGCCGGCGGGTCCCGTAAGCCTCAATAACTCCAGGTTCATTGCCTCACGAGTGAACTCGTCCAAAGCACCGAACGGTTCGTCCATCAAGAGCATCCTCGGCTCATAAACAAGCACCCGGGCGAGGGCGACACGTTGCTGCATCCCACCTGACAGATGCTGCGGTAGGGCGTTCGCAAAGTCAGCCAGACCGACGACATCAAGGACCTCGTCGACCTTGTCGCCCAACTCGGTGCTTTCCGACCCGAAGACTTCGGATGGAAGCAGGACGTTCTTCCGGACGGTTCGCCACGGCAGGAGGACTGGCTTTTGGAACATAAACCCGACGCGGCGACTCGGCTCGGTCATCAGATCACCGTCGAAGATCACTTCACCGGTCGTTGCCGGGAGAAGGCCTGCCACGATGTTCAGTAGCGTCGACTTCCCGCAGCCGCTAGGTCCGACGAACGAAACCAGCTCACCTTCCTCGATATCCAGATCGAGTGGAGTCAAGGCATTCACATCGCCCTGCTCTGTCTTGGTGCGATAGGTTTTTGAGATGCCACGGAGCTGCAAGATCATCGAGGTCCTATCGGTCTAAGGCAGTAGGCAAAGCTGGTTGTCGTCGGGAGAGCGGTCTAGGAGCCTCTCCAGTCCTGCGCACCACACCGAACACCGACCTCCGGAGTATTTCAGGAAGAGCGTCTTGGTCCGGAAGGTGAGCGCCCGTGATTCCCGCGTTGTTGCCCGCTACACACCAGGGAAGTTCTCCGCTTCGTCGATCACAGCCTCCTCATCGAAGTCATTGATATCAGGGAGGAGTTCATCGGTAAGAGTCTCGTTCAGGACAACGTCAACCGCTTCTTGCTCCAGGGCTCCTTCTTCCTCGGTGCCCTGGGTCGCCGACTCGAGATAGACCTCCCAGCCCTCGTAGTGGTGACTTCCCCAGGGCTCGCCCTCGATGTCAGGCGGTTGTGACATCGCAGCGTTGGCTGCCTCCCAGAAAGCCGTAGCAATGGTTTCATCCTCGAAGAGCGTTGGCTCGTAGGTTTCGGTGATGTCCCAAGCTGCGTCCTGATTCGCCTGCGAAAAAACCGTGGCCTTGGCGACGGCTCGCCCGAATCCCGCCAGCATCTCCTTGTCGCTCTCCAGAGTTTCACACATCACCACAACTGAAGTCGAGGGCATGTAGCGGAATTTGTCCGGCATCAGATCGTTGAGGGCGACACCTGCGGCCTCGGTTGCAGCCACGTCGTAAACACTCGATCCGTAGGCTTGGGCAGCACCGGACTGAAGGGCGTTCACCGTCTGCGCGCCACCTTCGCCCACCGGCAGGAACTGATAATCGACATTCTCTTCAAGGTCTGCTTCGGCCAAGACTGCTCGAAGCAGGGGTATCTCTCCCCCACTTGGCTCCGAGACTCCGACCGTCTGGCCCTTTAGGTCCTCCAGTGTTTCGATGCCCTGGTCAGCCACACCAGCCATGCCGTAGACGTTTATGTGCTCATAGCTATAGATCTGTCTCAGGCAATGTCCCTCGGACACCCCTTGTGCGGTCGCAGGACCGGCCGGGTGAGCGATCTCTACGTTGCCACCTATCAACTGCTGAACCGCCCCAGAGGAACCACGGACGATCTGGATGTCGACGTCAAGACCCTCTTCTTCGAAATAGCCAAGGTAATCGGCGAGATAGTACGGGTGATACTGAATGGCACGCTGGTTGGTCAAGGCGAAGGTCACGGTGCGCAGGTCACCCGTGGCCTCTTCTCCCTCAGATTCCGGGGCTTCCGTCGAGGTTGCTTCCGTCGAGGGTGCTTCAGTCTCTGGCGCCACCGAGTCTTCAACAACATCCTCGGCAGAAGGGTCCTGCTCGTCTGAGGTCCCGCACCCTGTCAATGTCACTAGAACCAATAATCCCAGGAGGACCACCGGCCAGCTTCTACGACCAGACCTCTTAGCACCTTCAGACATCTCTCCTCCGTGGTTCGCTAAACGCGATCGAGCTTGACTACTCGGTCAGTGGTGGGTGAGAATATATGATGCACTATGGATTGTCAAGCCTCCAGCCCTCGCTTTTCAGTGGTTTCCGCCACTGTGAGCCGTCCTGAGGTGCGATACCGATATATAATCCACTCTCGCGAGCATCGACCGATTACGACCATAAGGCGGGGAATGCGGTGGAACTATCGACCTACAAGGATGACAGACAAACGGCCCAGGGATACGTCAGGAACAGTATCCGCTCAGCCATCTTCTCTGGTGACCTGAGTGCTGGCGACCGACTCGTCCAAGCTGAGATCGCACGCCAACTAAACGTGAGCACGACACCTGTGCGAGAGGCACTGCGGGAGTTGGCGACCGAGGGCCTTCTCACACTCGACGCACACCACGGCGCTCTGGTGCGTGACCTCGACCACGTCGAACTCAAGGAAATTCATGATGTGCGCCAACTACTGGAACCGGAGGTCATGCGGAGAGCAATTCCACGGCTGACACCCGACCAAATCGACAAGGCTTCGGACCTGCAAAAACAGATGGCAGAGGACGTGAATATCGCTACATGGGCGGAACTCAACCGCCAGTTCCATCGGGTGTTTCTCGACGCCTGCGGCTCCAACGTCCTTGCAGATCTGGTTTCAAATCTACAGGACCGTTACGCGGCGCACATAGTCTCCTCGATGGATGCCGATCCCAGATGCCGTCTCGAATCCAATAGGGAGCACGAGGCACTGGTCGTCGCGGCGAAGCAGCGTGATATCCCCGCAGCCACTCACACGATCCTCATCCATATCGCTGCGCCACTCGGTAGCTCCTAGTGGCCTGTCGCCGAAATACCTGTGCAGTCTCGCCGGGCCTAGACGCCGCTTGCTGCGTCCTCGTCCTAGACGCACCACATTGGGTGCGCCTTCGTCCTGCGTCCTTGCCATCGACGCCGATGCCTCGGCGACACCGCGACATCAATTCAGCGACAGACCACTAGGAACCCGACTCCTCGACGCCGCTGCCTCGCCGAAACACGCGCAAGTACTTACGCCGCAGAGCACTTAGGGCATGGTGTCGCCGCCGTTGGCCGAGAAGGTCTGTCCGGTGTAGAAGGATCCCGCCTCGGAGAGAAGGAAGCTGATCGTCCCCACGATGTCGTCCACGGTGCCGTATCTCCCGAGGGGGATCTTGGAGAGTTGACGCTCTTTGTGGTCTGCTGCGAGCCCCGCTACCCGGGGAGTCAGCGTCATCACAGGAGCAAGGGCATTCACAAGGATCTGATCGGGAGCTAGTTCGATCGCCAGCGCACGGGTGAGACCTATCACACCTGCTTTCGACGCGGCATAAGCGGTCTGCTGCACCTCTCCACGGATGCCGAAGATCGAGCTCATGTTGACAATGCGGCCCCCTCCCAGCTGACGCATGTATGGGACAGCCGTCTTACAGCAGAGAAATGTGCCCTTGAGGTTCAGATCGATCAGGAGATCCCAGAGCTGCTCGGTGGTGTCGGCCAAGCTCACGACCCGATTGGTACCGGCAATGTTGACGAGGGTTCCCGGCGGCCCCAACTCGGCCACCACCCTCTCGAACGCCGCATCTACGGCTCCTGAATCCGTCACATCGACCTCAAGCGGCAGGAGGCGACCGGAATCCGCAGACGGTATTTGTTCGAGAATGTCGTTCGAGACATCGAACGCAGCTACCGACCGACCATCGCCGAGTAAGGCCCGGACGGTCTCACTGCCGATGCCGCCCCCGGCACCCGTCACTATGGCTACTTCATCACTCATCATGTTCCTCCTTGTTGGAAACCGCTGCTGTAGACAAGGACCGATAGACCTCCGCCAAGACGGCGGGATCCTCGTCGGCCCTGCCGGTGCCGCGGGCAGCTGCGAAGAACGACGAGACCATGGCGAGGAGAGGTGTTGGGGTGTTGTAGCCCTCGGCCAGTTGTTGGATTAGCTGGACATCCTTCGTCAGAATGTTCACCGTGGCCGAGCTCGACGGGTAACGTCTCTCCACCATCATTGGCCCCCTCACCTCAAGCATCCGTGAGCTTCCAGCACCGGACGTGAGGATCTCTAGCGTGGTTGAAAGGTCGAGACCAACGCTTTCCGCCAGATTGAGCGCCTCGGCTGCGACCATCGTGTGCACAGACACGAGCAGGTTCGAGACCAGCTTGGCCAGAGTCCCCGAGCCAAAATCACCAACCCAGTGCACTTCTCGGCCGGCAGCAAGCAAGAGACGCTCCACAGATCGAACGCTCCTTTCGGAGCCTGAAGCGTAGAAAACAATGTCGCCATCACGGGCCTGGGCAGCGGTGCCGCTGATCGGCGCATCGATCATGGTCATGCCAGCCGCCACAACCTGATCCCGGGCTGCAAACTTCTCTGCTGGTCCGATTGTCGATGTTTCGATAATGATCGCGTCGCTCCGGCTCACCTCCAGAAGACCGCCCGCTCCCGATATGACGGAATGCAAAGCTTGCGCGCTCGGCAATGAAAGCAGAACCGTCGCACTCGCCTCCAGTACCTCCCTCGGAGACTCGAGCGCCTGACCCCCGATCCGTTCGAAGTCATGAGCTCGCTGGATGTCTATGTCGTAACCGACTGCTTCGAACCCCGATGCGACGAGGCTTCCTGCCAACGCCGAACCCATGTTTCCCAGGCCAATCAGACCTATGACGTCAGCCATCAAATTCTCCTGTGTGGTCCGTTGGGCTTGCCGAGAACGTACTATACACGATATATTCTCCTCAGGACCACATTGGAGATAGGCATGAGTGATTGGAATGGGATCGTTATCGGTGGTGGGCACAACGCCCTGACATGTGCTGCCTATCTCGCCAAGGCCGGCGCCCGCGTCCTGGTCCTGGAGCGAAACAAGGAAATCGGCGGCGGTACAAGCACCTAGGAAGCCACCCTCCCCGGCTTTCGGCACAACATGCACGCCAACTACTTCCATGGATTCGACCTCGCGCCGATCACTGACGATCTAGAGCTGAATCGCTACGGATTCGAGATCGTGGTTCCTGAGATCCAGCACGCCTGTCTCTACCGTGACGGTCGAGCTCTGGTCATCCATCGGGACGTTGAAAAGACATGTGAGTCAATCGCACGCTTCTCCACACGAGATGCAGCCACCTACCGAGAGCTCTTTCAGCGCTACGGCATCGACAAACGCAAGTTTTTCGCAGCTCAGGCGTTCAATCCTCCCGTAGGTCCCGAGGCCACGAAGCAGCGACTCGAGGAGAACGGCCTGAGTGAGTTGGCGGAGTTTGCGCGTGACACCCCCTACAACGTCATTGATCGGCACTTTGAGAGCGAGGCCATGCGGGTCTTCTACAAAAAGCTGCTCCACATCGTTCATGCCAACAACTTCTCAGGAACCGGTGGTTGGTTCCCTTTGCTCGTGTCGAATGCACCGGCAGCCGCACTGCCTATCGGTGGTGCTGTCAACTTTCCCAAGGCCCTGGCGGCAGTCGTTAAAGACAACTCGGGCATGGTGAAGACCGGAGCCCACGTCAATAGGGTCATCGTGGAGAATGGTGTCGCTCAGGGGGTCGAACTCGCCGACGGCTCAACGATCACCGCAGATTTCGTGGTTAGTGGTGTCGACTTCCCACAGACTGTGGCATTGGCTGGGTTTGGGAACTTCGAGGACGACGTCGCCGCCAGCGCCCGCAACTGGCGATGGACC
>WHTL01000299.1 GCA_009377735.1 Acidimicrobiia bacterium | reverse complement strand
GGGGTGGACAAGGGGGCACAGAGTCACCCCCCGGGGGTCCGGCCACCCCACCACCCAACCATCGCACAAAAGGGGGGCACCTCCGCGATCCAGCCCATAGGAACTTGGGAACCGTTTCTTCTTTCGCGTCGTCCTATCGACCACAAAGGAGAAGTATGTCCCGTCTGGTTCTCATCTCGGTTTTCCTTCTTACCCTCCTCGCCTCCGCCTGCTCCTCCCCCAGCGACGACTTGGTGGCAACCACCACGACCTCTCCACCGACCTCGGTGTCATCGACCACCTCGCTCGGCAGCGGCGAAGTAGTCCTCCAGCCCGCCTCGTTGACCCAGGCGCCCGATTGTGACCAGCTCTTGGGCTTCTATCAGGAGCGGGCCCTGGAGATCGTCGGTCCCTATGGGTTGGGTGGGGACTTCGGCATCTATCCGGTGTCCGACACCACCATGGAGGCCGCGGAATCAGGAGGCGATGACGCGGATGGAGGATCGAGCGGTCATCAGACCAACGTCCAGGTCGAGGGTGTCGACGAGGCCGACGTGCTCAAGAGCGATGGTCGCTTCATCTACGACATCATGAATCACTCTCGACTTCGAATCTGGGAGACCACCGACGAGGGACTCGAGGCTCGGGGACGTCTGCGTTTCGATGAGAACTCCTCACCCCAGGGCATGTTGCTCTCGGGCGACACGCTGGTGATCATCACCTCCCGCTGGCAGGCACCATCGGCCCGAGGTGGCGCCGACATCGCCTGGGATCGCGGCGGATCCCAGTACACCGAGCTCATCGAGGTGGACATCTCGGATCGATCAGATCCGCGGGAGATCCGCTCCATCGTCTTCGATGGCAATACCCTCTCCAGTCGTCTCGTCGGGGACAGTCTCCGACTTGTCCTCCAATCTGGCACGGTCGGAGTGGAATGGGAGTACCCAAAGGGAAGTGGTCTGCGCGCCGAGCGGGAAGCCACCGAGAGAAACAAGGAGATCATCCGGGAGACCACCATCGACAACTGGCTTCCCTACTCGGTGATCACCGGACCAGACGGTGAGGAAGAAGGCGTCATGCTCGACTGTGACGAGGTTCTGCTCCCAGCCGAGAACAAAGGCATTGAGACGCTCACCATCCTCGAATTCGACATCGGCAGTGGCATCGATTCCTGGTCGGCTGGTGGTGTGGTCGCCAAGGGCGAGACGGTCTATGCCAACGCCGAGAGGGTCTATGTAGCGACAGGCATCTGGCAGAACCCCATCGTTTTCGAAGGGGCTGGCGATGAACAGTCCGACCCAATCGAGACCCGCACGACCACCTCTATCCACCGTTTTGACACACCGGCCGACGGCGAGCCCGACTACATAGCGACCGGTGAGGTTCCCGGCTATCTCCTCAATCAGTTCGCCATGGACGAATACGAAGGGCACTTGCGGGTGGCCTCAACGGATGAGCCCGGTTGGTGGGGCGTCGATGACGGCACAGAGTCCGAATCACACGTCACGGTTCTCCGCACCGAGGGAGACGAGCTGGTTGAGGTGGGATCTATCGATGGGCTCGGTGTCACCGAGCGGATCTATGCCGTCCGCTTCATGGGTGACATGGGTTATGTGGTCACGTTCCGTCAGGTCGACCCCCTGTACACCCTTGATCTCTCCGACCCCACGGCACCGGAGATGAAGGGTGAGCTCAAGATCAAGGGATACTCGGCATACCTACATCCCCTCGAGGCCGGTCGTCTTTTGGGCGTGGGTCAAAATGCCACCGACGACGGGATGACCACCGGTCTACAGGCTTCACTGTTCGATGTCTCCGACCTCTCCGATCCGACCCGCCTCGACACCGCTGGTGTCCGTGACGCCTACTCCCCCATCGAGTACGACCATCATGCCTTCACCACCGATGGCGACACGGCATATGTGCCCTACGAGTCATGGTCATTCAACGAGGGCGATCAGACAGAGACCCTCGCCTTCGGGGTGCTGGCGATCCCACTCACCGGCGACGACCTCAGCGACACCCGAGAGCTGATCGTGGTCGAGGGCAAGGCTGACGGCGCTGGAGACCCATGGCGTTTCAGCCCGCAACGCACCCTCGTCTTCGACGACACCCTCTACGCCTACGGGCACGGTGGCATCACCGTGATCGACCTCCCCAGTGGCGAGGTCACCGACCAGATCAGGTCCTAGGAGACTGATGTGAAACACATGCCCCACAACTGCATCCCACATCAGCCTCCTAGATTCGGGTTGTGCGGTGGTCCCTTCCTGCACCGCACAACCCGCCGCTCCCTTTCCGTTCATCTCAGCCGCGGAATGACGTCGGAGCCCAAGATCTCGATTAGACCGGTTTGGTCGAGCGACGCCATCTGGAAGGTGACGATATCGGCACCAAGATCCTCGATAAGGGGGCGATAAGTCTCCACAATGGCGTCGGCGTCCGGAACCAGTGAGTAGCGGGAGAGCACCACATCGCGGTCAAGCTCATCAGCTCGTTGTCGTAGCACCGCCGGATCAACGGCCTCGAGTCGTCCCGGAGCACGCAGACCCCGCCAGGAGCGGAGTGCTTCCCACGCCTCCTCGTTGTTGGAGGCGTGTAGCGACCAACGGGTGGCGAGGATGGTGGGCTCATCGTGGCCAGCACCGTCAGCGGCACTGCGGAGGGGCTCCACCACCCGCTCCAAGGTGTCTGCGGGATCCTTGACCGAGGTGATGACACCGTCGGCCTTCTCCCCTGCCAACGTTGCCGACTTGGGGCCTCCCGCCGCCATGAGGATGGGGACGCGATGCATTGGCGGAGAGTAGAGATGGGCGCGGTCGGTGTCGTAGTACTCACCGTCGTAATCCAGGGTCTCCCCGTCGAGAAGACGGCGCATGATGTCCAACGCCTCCGACATCCGGGCGTTGCGCTCGGCGTACTTGGGGAAGTCGTATCCGAGGGGGCCCTCGTTGATATTCTCCCCGAGTCCCACACCGAGGTTGAACCGACCACCCGAGAGTCGGTCCAGCGTGGCTGCTGCCTGGGCTACGACCCCCGGATGGAATCGGAAAAGCGGCGTCGTCACACCCGTTGTGAACTCCACCCTCTCGGTTGCTTGTGCCATCGCCCCAATGGTGGAGAAGGCGAAACCAGACGCCCCGTAGTCGTCCACCCACGGGTGGAAATGCTCGGAGACCACCACCATGTCGAACCCAGCCTTCTCGGCGAGCACGGCATGCTCCACCAACTCCTCTGGATGCCATTGTTCATGGCCGGCGAAATAGGCGAATCGGGTCATCGGGGGGATCCCTCCATGGGTGAATTTGTGGTTGGAAACCCGAACTTACCCCGATCTGGAATAAGAATCGAAATGTGGGGTTATCCGTTTTCGCCGACTACTTCCATCCCGAGATCCGGCCGGTCAGTGATGAGACCGTCGACACCCATGTCGAGAAGGCGTCGCATCTCTACGGGCCGGTTGATCGTCCAGACATGGACCTGGCGCCCCCTGCTGTGTGCCGATCTGATGAATGCCGGGGTCACCACCGTGAGTCCCCTCCGACCCACCGGGACCTGAAGGACCTGGGGGTCGGGAACCGAGGCGCCCCCACCAAAACGCCAACGGACGATCTCGCGTGGCCCACCGGAGGTGAGAGCCCGTGGCCCAGCAAGTTGGCGGAACCGTACCAACCTACGATCACTGAAGCTCCCCACGATCACCCGCTCGAAGGCGTCGAGTTCGTCGAGGAGATCCACCAAGAGCACCTCCATATCGTCGCTCTTGAGATCCACCACAAAACCAACTTCGGGGAACTCTGTGAGTACCTGACGCAGAGTGGGTACCCGTAGATCCTCCCCCCTGAAGGGGAACGAGCCGTCGACCCGATGCCGGTATGCGGCGTCAAGGCGGGAGAGCCGCTCCAGGGTGTAGTCGGCGACATCACCGACACCGTCGGTTGTGCGAACCACCGAGCGATCATGGTGACAAACGAGGACGTCATCAGATGTGGCCTGCAGGTCGGTTTCCAGATAGCGAGCCCTGAGGGCAAGGGCCTCCCGAAACGCCAGCATCGTGTTCTCGGGCCAAAGGGTCCGCGAACCCCGATGGGCGATGATCATCGGCGCATTCCAAAACGAGAGATCGGCTGTCACCCGGCGAAAACCCTAGTGTCAGGCCACTAGTCAGTAAACCTGCGGCACGAAGGTCTGGTCGGTCATGGGCGGACGCACGTAAGGGACGTCCCTGCGCTCCGGGAGGTCGACCGGATCCGGGATGAGGTCTCCATACTCGAACTGGGAGAGGATGTGGCTGATGCAGTTGAGTCGGGCGTTGCGCTTGTCGTCGGAGGGGACGACATACCAGGGCGCCTGTTTGATGTCTGTGTATTGGAAGGTGGTGTCCTTTGCCATTGAGTAGCGAACATACTCCTCGTGCTCGGCCAGGTCCATATCGGAGAGCTTCCACCGCTTCAAGGGCTCTTCGTTGCGGGACTGAAAACGGCGTTGTTGCTCGTCGTAACTCACCGAGAACCAGTACTTGAGCAACACGATTCCGGACCTCACCAGCATCCGCTCGAACTCAGGGCACGACCTGAGGAATTCGCGATGCTCATCCTCGGTGCAGAAGCCCATGACCCACTCCACGTTTGACCGGTTGTACCAGCTCCGGTCGAAGAGGGTCATCTCGCCGGCAGCGGGCAGATGCTGAACATATCGCTGGAAGTACCACTGGGTTTGTTCCCGTTCGGTTGGCCTGGGTAGGGCGACCACCTTGCGATACGGGGGCTGGTCCGTTCCATGATTCGCTTGATCACACCACCTTTGCCCGCCGAGCCCCGCCCCTCGAAGATGATCAAAACCTTGAGGTTCTGTCCCTGTATCCAATGCTGGAGGCTGACCAATTCTTCTTGGAGACGTGCCAGCTCTCCCTCGTAGAAGGACCGCTTCAACCGACCCTTCTTGTTGTAGTGTTCC
>WHTL01000367.1 GCA_009377735.1 Acidimicrobiia bacterium | reverse complement strand
GCCGATACCACCGCTGCCGAGGGTGGTGCAGATACCACGGCAGCCGAGGGTGGTGCCGAAACTACCGCTGCTGCCGGCGGTGGCGGCGGGGAGGTTCTCTCTGCCCTCCAGGAGTCCGGAACCGTCACCGTTGGTATCGCCAACGAGGTGCCCTACGGCTTCGAAGATGCAGAAGGCAATGTTACGGGCGAGGCGCCCGAGGTGGCCAAGGTGGTGCTAGCCGAACTCGGTATCGACAACATGGAGGCCAGCGTCGTCGAGTTCGGCGCGCTGATCCCTGGAATCCAGGCCGACCGCTTCGACATGATCGCCGCTGGTATGTTCATCACCCCGGAGCGGGCCGAGCAGATCATCTTCAGTGACCCCGACTACTGTGTGTCCGAGGCATTCGCCGTTGCCGAGGGCAACCCCAACGGTCTGACCGACTACCAGTCCGTCATCGACTCCGGCGCCAATATCGCGGTGATGCGGGGAGCTGTCGAGGACGGATACGCAGTCGACATCGGCGTGCCCGACGACCAGATCACCCGTTTCGACGATGTCAACGCCCAGTATGACGCCATGGCCGCAGGCCGTGTCGATGCCGTGACCGGGACCCGTCTCACCGTGGAGACTCAGGCCGAGGAACGTGAGGGGATGGAGGCCACCGAGGGCTTCTTCCCCGTCATCGATGACGTGGAACAGCTCGGCTGTGGTGGCTTCGGTTTCACCGATCAGGGCTTCCGCGACGCCTTCAATGAGGTCCTCCACGCCAAACAGGAAGACGGCACCGTCGAGGAGATCGTGACCGGCTTCGGGTTCACACCCGAGGAGGTCCAGGCTGCCGCAGACACCACCGTCGAGGAGCTGCTGGAGCAGCTCGGCGGGTAACTTGTATGGGGCCGTGCGGCGATGCGGGACGCCGCACCCGCCCTTCTGATGGAGAGGGAGATATTTGCTTGAGGATCTGATACTTACACCAGAGAACTATGAACGTCTCTGGGAGGGTGTCCAGGTGACTGTCACCGTCTTCGTATTGTCGGTGCTTCTCGGCGCGGTGCTTTCCTTGATCTTCGGAGTGGCGAAGATGTCACAACACGCCTGGGTGCGGGCAATCGCCAATGTGTACGTTGAGTTCGCCAGGGGCGTGTCGGCGATCATCCTCCTGTTCTGGGTCTTCTTCTCGCTCCCAACCTTGCTCGGTATAAGCCTTTCCCCACTCACCGCTGGCTTTTTGGCCTTGGGTGTGAACATGGGTGCCTACGGTGCCGAGGTGGTGAGAGGGGGACTCCAGAACGTCCCCAGAGGACAGACCGAGGCCACCGTCGCTCTGAACATGAAGTCAAGCCAGCGTCTCCGCTATGTCATCCTTCCCCAGGCCATTCCGGTCATCCTCCCGCCGTTCGGAAACCTGATGATCGAAATCCTCAAAGGTACCGCACTTGTCTCCTTGATAACGCTGTCAGATCTCACCTTCGAGGTAGACAAGCTGCGAACCACGAACGTAACGGAAGGTCCAATCTTGTTCCTCCACGCGCTCATCATCTACTTCATTCTCGCCCAGATCATCTCTACCGCCGTCGGGTTCTTCGAACGGCGTTCGGCCCGTCGCTTTGGATTGGTTTCCTGATGTGGGTTCTCGCCCAAGAGGACGCTCTTTGGGACTCGGATTTTGCCTGGGAAATCCTCGGCCTGCTTGCCCAGGGGATGTGGACCACCATCCAAGCCACCATCGGGGGGATCATCATCGCCCTGATCCTGGGATTGCTCCTGGCGCTGGGGCGTCGCGCTCCCAGCCGGTGGATCGCATGGCCGACCCGCGCCGTAATCGAGTTCATCAGGTCTACACCGCTATTGATCCAGCTCTTTGTCATCTTTTTCGTCCTTCCGGTAATGAGCAACAACGTCTTGGTGTTCTCCCCGATGGTTTCGCTAATCATTGGTCTTGGTATCCATTACGCCACATACTGCTCCGAGGCCTATCGAGCTGGGATCAACTCCGTTCCCCAAGGTCAGTGGGAGGCGAGCACAGCACTCAACTTGAGCACAGTCACCAAATGGACCACGGTGATCCTGCCCCAGGCGATCCCCACCTCCATACCGGCGTTAGGCAACTATTTCGTTGCCATGTTCAAAGACGCCCCTCTGGGAGCCGCGATAACGCTCACGGGAATCCTCGGCGTGGCGACCGGGATCCAGGCTTCGACATTCAGAAACCTGGAGCCGATTACCGTCGCAGGGATCCTCTTTCTCATGGTGAGCATTCCCGTGGCCATCTTCGTTAGTAGGCTCGAAAGGAAGTACCGATATGAACGCTGAGACCACCACGACGCCGATGGTTCGGATGGAGAAGGTCACGTTGGCCTTCGGCCCCAACACGGTGCTCAACCATCTCGATCTCGAAGTCGCCGCTGGAGAGAAAGTGGTGATTATCGGTCCCTCCGGTTCGGGGAAGACCACCATCTTGCGCGCCATCATGACGCTGGAGCGTCCCCAGCACGGAACAATCGAGATCGACGGTCAACACCTCTACCACCAGGAGCAGAACGGGGAGCTGAAAAAGGCATCGGAGAAGCACATCCGTTCCGTGCGCTCCGATATCTCGATGGTGTTCCAGCACTTCAATCTCTTCCCCCATATGACCGCCCTGGAGAACATCACGTTGGCTCCCATCAAGGTCTTTGGGAAGAGCAAGCAGGAGGCCGAGGAGGAGGGGATCCAACTCCTCTCGGATGTCGGGCTCCGGGAGAAGGCGGAGCACCGACCCATCGAGCTCTCTGGCGGTCAGAAGCAGCGTGTGGCCATTGCCCGATCCCTTGCCATGCACCCCAAGGTGATGCTCTTCGACGAGGTCACATCTGCACTCGATCCCGAGCTGGTCGGGGAGGTCCTCGAGGTGCTGCGCCGACTCGCCGAGAGCGGCGAGATGACGATGATGCTGGTCACCCACGAAATGGGCTTCGCCTCCGAGATGGCCGATAGGGTCCTCATGTTCGACCAAGGACAGATCCTCGAGGAGGGTCCGCCGTCAGCGGTGCTGCAGAACCCCTCCAAGGAACGCACCCAGCGTTTCCTCAAGGCAGTCCTCGCCCACTGACCCCAGTCCCCTCCCAGCGGAGGTGGGGGGACGGACCCGCTTGGGGGCAGATGGGACACCAAAATGGCCGCGGTTGTCGCGTGAAGGTCGGTCGCGGAGGTGCCTCCCTCGTCAGCGCCAACGGCGCTGCCAGAACTAGAGAAATGTTGCGCCTATGCCACAAGACCGGCTCTTCAGGTCCTAAAGTCCGTAGATGGATCGAATTGATAAGAGAGCACATCCTCAGGAGGTGGCAAGGGACCCCGAGGAGCAGACACCTACCGGTTTCACCGGGTTGGCCTATCCCACCGAGGGTCGTGGGCTGCAATTCGGTTTCCCTACTTCGGAGTATGTCGATCGGCTCGACCGAACACGGAAGGCGATGGTCGAGAAGGAGATCGATATCCTGGTTCTCTCCGATCCGTCCAACATGGCATGGCTCACGGGGTACGACGGATGGTCCTTCTACGTTCACCAGGCGGTGGTGATCACCCTCGACCAGGATCCCATTTGGTGGGGCCGGCACATGGACCGTAACGGTGCAAGGCGCACCGTGTATATGGACGAGGATCGCATTGTCGGTTATCCCGAT
>WHTL01000183.1 GCA_009377735.1 Acidimicrobiia bacterium | reverse complement strand
TTTGCCGCCTATGCCTACTGGCTCCTCAAATACCGTGGCATCACCAATGTCTCGTTGGTCGATGGCGGTCGCTTGAAGTGGAAGGTCGAAGAGCGACCGCTCACATCCGACATACCCTCCCCCACCGCCAGCGACTTCAAGATCAGTGGTGACGAACGACCCGAGCTGCGAGCGTTCCGTGACGATGTGATCGCGGCCATCGGCGCCTCCCAGTTTGTCGATGTCCGCTCCCCGGAGGAGTTCACCGGTGCGAAGCTCGCTCCAGACCATCTCCCCCAGGAACAGCCGTATGTCGGGGGCCACATTCCAGGTGCCGCCAATGTGCCTTGGGCCAAGGCGGTAGGTGAGGACGGCAGTTTCCTCCCTGCCGACGAGCTGCGCAAGCTCTACGAGGATGCTGGGATCGACTTTTCAGGCGACACCATTGCGTACTGTCGAATCGGCGAAAGGTCCTCACACACCTGGTTCGCCCTTCACGAGATCCTCGGTCACGACTCCGTGCGCAACTATGACGGTTCCTGGACCGAGTACGGGTCTCTGGTCGGTGCTCCGGTAGAGCGCTGAACCAGCGCCAACGGGAAGGGAGGCGACCAGTGGATCTGGAAACCCTGAAATCCGAAAGTGATCATCTGCGGGGCACACTCGCCCAGGAGCTCTCGGAGAGCAGTGACATGTTCTCCGAAGGCGCGGCGCAACTGCTCAAGTTCCACGGCATCTACCAACAGGATGACCGTGATCATCGCCGGGGAAAGGAGCGGGACTACATCTTCATGGTCCGCACCTCGCTCCCGGGTGGTGAGCTGAGCGCCGAGCAATACCTGGTGTGCGATGATCTGGCCGACTGGGTCGGCGACGGGAGTATCCGTATCACCACCCGTCAGGGATTCCAGTGGCACCATGTGAGGAAGGGTCGTCTCCATCCCGTGGTATGGACCCTCAACCAGGCCCTCGTCACCACAATTGGTGCCTGCGGTGACGTGGTAAGGAACGTGGTAGCCTGCCCCGCGTCACCGGAGTTGGGCAGACTCGCCATTGAGATCGCTACCCACTTCCGTTCCCGATCCTCCGCCTACTGGGATGTCTGGATCGACGGAAAACCGCTGGTGTCTGCCATCTCCGATGAGTCGGAGCCCATCTATGGCGAATCGTATCTTCCTCGAAAGTTCAAGATCGGCATCGCCTCTCCGGGCGACAATTGCGTGGACGTCTATACCCATGACCTCGGGGTGGTGACCCACGAGGGGGATGAGACAATAACGATCCTCGCGGGGGGTGGGCAGGGACGGAGCCACAATCGGGACGACACCTATCCCCGTCTCGCCAGCCCCTTGGGTGACGTTCCACGCGACCGACTGATCGAAGTCATCGAGGCGGTGGTTGTGGTGCAACGCGACCACGGAAATCGGGAGGACCGCAAATTGGCTCGTCTCAAATACCTGATCGATGCCTGGGGATTGGATCGCTTCCGGGAGGCAGTGGAGGATCGTCTGGGATGGCGGATGGACCCCCCATCGGTACTGGAGTGGCCTAGTCATCGCGATCATCTGGGTTGGTGGCGTGGTGATGACGGCTGGTCGGTCGGGGTACCCATCCCCTCGGGCCGGATCAGCAACCACGGAGATTCCCAGATTCGAACGGCCCTGCGTCAGATCGTCGACTTCTACCGCCCAACAATCACCCTGACGCCCCAGCAGAATCTGATCTTCTCTGGCATATCCGACGCCGACCGACCCGATATAGCAGTGCGTCTGGCGACAATCAGCCCTGGGACCAACCCCTTGCGGATCGATGCCCTGGCATGCGTTGCTCTGCCGACTTGCGGGCTCGCCGTCACCGACGCCGAACGTGCCCTACCCAAGGTGGTAGACGACCTCGAACAGGTGCTGACCGAGCTCGGACTCGAGTCCGAAGAACTGGGTCTCCGCATGACAGGGTGCCCCAACGGGTGCGCCCGCCCTTACAACTCCGAGATCGGGTTGGTGGGCCGTCGTAAGGGCGCATACGATATCCATCTTGGTGGAGCCCACGACGGGACCCGATTGAACCGTTTCGTGACGGGTCCGGTCAAGACCGACGATGTTGCCGAAACCCTACGTCCTCTCCTCGCCCGGTATGCGGCCAGCAGGAACGAGGGAGAGTCGTTCGGTAACTTCTTTCACCGGGTAGAGGCGACGGTGCCGGTATGACTATCCCCCACTACTACCCCGTGCTCTTCAATCTGGAAGGACGTCGCGTCGTCGTGGTCGGTGGTGGCGATGTCGCCACCGAGAAGGTGGAGCAACTGGTCCCTACCGGAGCTTCACTCTTTGTGATCGCACCCGACCTCTCACCCACCATCTCCAATCTCGCGGCAGGTGGCGCCATCCACTGGGTAGCGCGGCGCTATCGTCCCGGCGATCTCCTGGGCGCCTACCTCGTGGTGGCAGCGACGAACGAACCCGATACCAACGCCGCAGTGTGGGAGGAGGCCGAGATGAGATCGATACCCGTCAACTCGGTCGACGACATCCCGCACTGCTCCTACATCGTCCCCTCCGTGCATCGCAGTGGACCCCTCACGATCGCTATTTCGTCGGGTGGGACGGCGCCCACGGTGGCGGTGCGCGCCCGTCAGGCGTTGGCAGAGCGATATGACGAGAAACATGGCGAGTACCTCTATCTACTCAACGAGTATCGAGAAAGGGTGAAGGCAAACATCCCCACGTTCGAGGAACGTCGCGATCTCTGGTACCGAATCGTGGACGACGGGGTGGAGGACATCTATCGCCGAGAAGGCGAGGAGGCCGCCTCGGCCCA
Organism: Acidimicrobiia bacterium; assembly: GCA_009377735.1. Classification (GTDB taxonomy): domain Bacteria; phylum Actinomycetota; class Acidimicrobiia; order Spongiisociales; family ZC4RG35; genus WHTL01. The sequence goes on along the minus strand of WHTL01000183.1, from coordinate 5,058 downwards.
CATCGAAACCCACATAACCGCCGCCGAGGATGAGGTCAGCGTCGAACAGACCCTCGACTACATTCGTGCCGAGTTGGCGTTGGCGAAAAGACCGGCGATGACGCTCGGAATGCAACTGGGTGGAATGGTTCTGCTCCATCTCCTCCGGAAGGTACGCACCGATGTGCCCGTGATCTTCGTCGATACCGGCTATCACTTTCCGGAAACCATCGCCTTCCGGGACGAGATAACCAGGGAGTGGGGTTTGGATCTCAGGGTTGCCAGCGCCCAAGATTCCCTGGAAGAGCACGAATCGAAAAGAGGGGTGCTCCATCTAGTCGATACGATCTCGTGCTGCGCTCTGCGAAAGGTCCTCCCCGCCCACGAGGCACTGGAGGGACATGATCTCTGGCTGTCCTCGGTAAGACGTACCCAGACAGCCGAGCGGAAGGTCTTCGCCCCGTCGCAAGATTTCGCCCTCGAAACGGGTGGCACCATCAGACGGGCAAGTCCTCTCCTCGACTGGACCTGGGACGCCATCGAACGCTACGCCGAGGCAAACTCGATCCCCCGCCACCCGCTATATGCCGCGGGCTACACCAGCATCGGGTGCGCGCCCTGCACCAGCCCCACCTTTGGGACTGATGACGATCGGGCCGGTCGTTGGAATGGGGAGCGTGTCGAGTGTGGCCTCAATGTCGCGGTAGCACCGTGAGTGGGTCAGTGGCGCTGGTCGGGGCGGGGCCGGGTGCCGCCGATCTGCTCACACTGAGGGCTGTTCGGCATCTGAGGGAGGCAGACGTCATCTTATACGACCGTCTCGTATCTTCAGAGATCCTGTCCCTAGCTGGTGTCAAACCGGACCTGATAGACGTTGGCAAGCTGCCGGGGCATGCCGAAGAGATCCAGGATCGCATCCACCGTCTCATGGTCTCCTATGTCCGAGCGGGTGCCAGCGTCGTAAGACTAAAGGGCGGCGACCCCATGGTCTTTGGACGTGTTGGCGAGGAACTGGCTCGGTTGTCCGAGGAGGGGATCGACGCCACTGTGGTGCCCGGTATCTCCTCCGCCATCGGTCTCCCAGCGTTGTTGGGCCTTCCGCTGACGATGCGGGACGTGTCCTCGGGATTCGCCGTCCTCACCGGTCAACGCACCTACGGAATAGCGGATCTGGGACCCTATATCGCCGTCGACACCCTGGTGGTCCTTATGGGGGTGAGACATCGGACACGGCTCGCCCGAGGTCTCATCGATGCGGGTCGCCAAGGGACTCAGCCGGTGGCATTTATCGAAGACGGAAGCACTCCCGTGGAACGGATTGTCGTGTCCCATCTCGGTGAGGTGGCCGACGACTTGGTCACCGTGCGTAGCCCGGCGGTTTGGGTGATCGGAGACGTGGTCGATATCTGGTCACAACGCACCAATCCCACTAGACGAGTGCCAGTTCTCGATCCCACTCAGGGGTGACGTCATTTGAGACGACTGCGCTTCTGGTGTGTATATCGAGAGTCACCTCGCTACCTCTGGTGAACGCCTCCATCCCGGTGTCATCGATAACGGTCACCTCTCCAGACCCGGCCACCGTGAAGATATCACCATGTCCCATGAGAGCGGTTCCCTCGTCGATTCCGATGATGCCATGGCCCCCGAGACGGTGAAGTACCCGCTGTCCCCATCGGCGAACCCGGAGACGATCGAAATGGGGTGCTGCGACGTAGTCATGTACCAGACCCAGACCGGGTATGAGTTTCAGAGGATCGGGTGGATAAAGACGAATCCGCCATTGGAACACGGCCATGGCCCCTGCCGAGGAGCCGCTGAGCGCAGCACCATCCAACCAACGAGCGACTATCTCATCCCAGAGTGGTGATGCCCCGAGACCACCGACCAGGAGATTGGGGTGACCACCGGTCAGGACGATCACATCGGCGTCATGCACCACCTCCAGGGCGTGTGCCAATCCGTGCTCCGGCAGTGCCACCGTCACCCGCGCACCGAGTTTGGCCCAATGACCCCGGGCGAGAGCGGCTGCCTCGGGTCGCTTCTTCCTGGTCGAGGCGACCGGCACTACCGATACCCTCGGCTGATCGGCACCCGTCATGTCGAGGAGGGCGCGGTCGGCGTCGAGAAAAATGGGCAGATGCTCCATCCCTCCGAGAAGGGCAAGTGGGCCGGCCATCATGCTGTCGCCTGGGCGATATGACCGCCACGGAGGAGGCGGATGGCCGGTGCCAGCCCCACAGCGACGGGCAGCCAGTACGACACGAGCCGGTACGCAAGAACCGCCACCACCGACAGGGAGGCCGGGATACCCCAGATGGCGAAAACACCGGCAAGACTTACCTCGATCACACCCAACCAACCCGGAGTGAGTTCAGGAAGCGCACCGATGAGGTTGACCATCCCATAGCCGATCACCAGAGGTGTGATGCCCACCGGGTGGCCCAGTGCTGCGAAGCAGAGCCAGAGCGCGGTGAGATCACAGAGCCAGGCCGAAGCCGACCAGAAGGCGATCCTTGACAAGGTCCTGGGGCTGATCCCGGCTCTGATCTCGTCAAGTGCGGCATCCGGTTCGCCAACGGACTCACCAACCGAACGGCTGGCGAGGAGCTTGGCGATCCGTGGTTCCAGTCGGGAGCGCACACGGTCATTGTGGAGGACGAGCCAGCCGAGCCCGCCGATCACAGCCATCACACCCAAACCCATCGAGGGGCCGACGATATGCCCCGGATCGATACCGTACCGAGTGACCCCCACGATGACGCCTCCGAGCACAATGACAGCGAGGGTCGTCATCGAGACCCACCATGACGTCATCATTGAGCCGATGGTGAGTGCGGGGCGATTCCCCAGTTTGATGAACTGGTTGGCGGCATAGAGACTCCCCACAGCACCACCCCCAGGAAGGATTCGACTGAGGGAGAAGGCAGCGGTTGAGCTGCCGAGCGCCTTTCGGTTACTCGCCGACCCACCAAAGCCGACCAGGGCCGACCGATACACCTGGGACTGAGCGAATAGCCACACGCCCTCGATGAGCACCGCCAGAACAATGAGACCCCGCTGGGTGCCATCGAGAGCACCCACCGATTCGACGATCTGGGGCCACCCCAGCATCAGGAAACGCGCCAGAATCCCGAAGCCTACGAGGAGTACCAGCCAACGCAGGGCTCGACGCCATCCTCTCGATGGCCCTTCCGCAACCAACCCTTCATTCTTCGCAACGTCCGCAAACATGAAATACAGGATGCCGTTTCACACGGACGGAATCTATGGGGTATCACCCTGAGATTGCGAAGGACATCCCTAGGGACCATCCGGGGGTTTGCCCCATTTGGCTCAGGGACCAGCTTCCTTGACCTCCGAAGCACGACGATGCAGATACCGTTGTTCCGGAAGACTGGTGGTACGGGCCGCAGCCTCCCGATAACAATGCTCCGCCTCTCCAAGTTCACCCAACATCTCAAGCAGATGACCACGCACGGCGTACATCCGATGATGGCCAGTTATCCGTTTGTCGTCTTCCAGTTGGTCCAGAATCCCAAGACCTCCTCTGGGATCATGAGCTTTCCCCACGGCCACGGCGCGACCCAGGCTCACCATGGGATTGTCGCTAATCCGCTCGAGGGTCAGGTATAGGCCCGAAATCTGGAGCCAATCCGTTTCCGCCGCTGTCGCTGCCTCGGCGTGGATGGCTGCGATGGCTGCCTGCAGCTGGTAGGACCCAACCGTCCCCATCTCAAAAGCAACCTCCACCAGCTTCAAACCCTCATTGATGAGATCACGATCCCAGAGGGAACGGTCTTGCTCCTCGAGTGGTATCAGCTCGCCTTCGGGGCTGGTTCGGGCATGTCTTCTCCCGTGGTTGAGGACCATTAGCGCCAGGAGCCCTTTCACCTCGGGCTCGTCGGGCATGAGACCCGAAACCATCCGGGTGAGCCGAACGGCCTCCTGGGAGAGGTCCGTTCTTTGGTGGTCGGATCCTGTAGAGGTGGAGTAGCCCTCGTTGAAAACCAGGTAGAGAACATGGAGGACAGTGCGGAGCCGCTCGTTTAACTCCTCCCGTGATGGCATGGCGAGACCGACGTCAGAATCCCGGATCGTCTGCTTTGCCCTGCTGATACGTTGCGCCATGGTCGCCTCCGGGACCAGGTGGGCCCGAGCGATCTCAGCGGTGGTGAGTCCACCAACTGCCCTCAGCGTGACCGCGACCTGAGAGGCGGAGGTCAATGATGGGTGACAGCACATGAAGAAGAGGGCGAGCGTGTCGTCCTCTCGAGGTGGACCCGTTTCCAATGGTGTCGTAAACATTTCAGGTCCTTGGCGCTCCATGGCCGCTGTCTTGTCCTCGCGGCGCTTGCGGGCGCTCTCACTGCGTAGGGAATCGATGAGACGACGCGACGATACCCGAATCAACCATCCCCGCGGGTTCTCGGGGATTCCCTTCTTCGCCCATTGCTGCGTTGCGGTGATCATCCCCTCCTGGAGTGCTTCCTCCGCGAGATCGAAGTTGCCATAACGGCGGATCAAGGCACCGAGGACCTGCGGCGCCAGGTCACGCAGCAGGTCCTCGGTCGGTTGCTTTGGGGTCACTCGGGAGCTGGTCCCTCCTCCTGCAATGGCCACACCTCGACACCACCCGGATCTACACCATCGGGGTTGGGTGACAACGAGGCCCTCTTGGCGATCTCCAACGCCCGCTCCGGTGTCTCCGTGTCGACGACCCAGTAGCCCGCCATGACTTCCTTGGTTTCGAGATACGGGCCATCGGTAACGGTCGGGGTGCCATCACTCAGTCGGATCGCCTTCGCCTGGCTCGGACCGGTGAGACCGGCAGCGTCGACCAGCTCACCACGGTCAGCCAACTCGTCGTTGATCGCACCCATATGTTCCATCATGGCGGTGACGTCCTCGTTGGTCCAGTCACCAAAGTCCCCCCGACTCAATGCGTCCAGACCCTCTCTGGGACCGTACAGCATGATCAGATACCTCATTGCTTTCTCCTTGCTCGGTGGCATCCCTCTTGGATGCCTCTCGTGTGAGACATCGAAGCCAGGACCCCTTTCTCGACATCAGAATCAG
>WHTL01000282.1 GCA_009377735.1 Acidimicrobiia bacterium | reverse complement strand
TCTGCGCCACCCACAACCTCCTCAAGCTCCACCGTCACCGACCAGCCCCCAACATGTGAGGAAGCGCGCCCAATCTTGACCCTCACCCCGAACTCTGCCCCGACCTACCCGTCACACCCCGAGACAAAGCGCAACAGCCTCCATCGCGTCAAAAATCCGCGCAGAACGAGGACCCCCCAGGGTCAGATCCCGAGGAGCCGATTGGAGTTGTCGATGAGGATTGCCTCTTTCTCTGTGGCGGTCAGTTCCGAGAGGCCCCGGAGCCATTCCACGGGGTCGTGCTGGAACATGGGTGCCGGGTAGTCGGTTCCGAAAACCACCCGGTCGATGCCGACCGTGTCAATGAGAAACCTGAGGACCGGCCCGTCGTAGGTGCAACAGTCGTAGTAGAAGCGCCTCAGGTACTCACTTGGTGGCATCTTCTGGACGAACCCGTCGTTTGGTCCGAACGGTGGGTTCATCTTCCCGTCGAAGTCGCCGGGAAGGGCGCCAGCCACCTTGTCCATCCTGGCAGCACTGTATGGGGCGTACCCCCCAGCGTGGGCAAGGAGGAGCGATAAACCAGGAAACTTGTCGAGGACACCTCCGAATACGAGTGTGGCGAATACCAATGCTCGCTCCGTGAGGTTGCCGACGGCGTTGGGCAACTTGTATTTGTCTATCCGTGCTGCGACACAACTGGGGCCTCCCTGATGGAAGAAGAGGAGGGCGCCCATCTCCTCGGCGGCCTGGAAGAACGGTAGGAATTGGGGATCGTCGTACGTGGTGCCCGCAACGTGATCATTGATCATCACACCCTTGAATCCGAACTCGCCCACGAGCCGTCCCATCTCTGTGATGGCCGAAGCAGGGTCCTGCATGGGAACGGTACCCATGCCGAGAAACCTCGTGGGATGCTGGCTAATGATCTGATAGATCTCGTCGTTGCATTCCCGATGGATCTTCTTGGTGACCTCGAGATCGTTCTCGTACTGATAGAAGCCCATCGTCGGAGTGAGTAGCTGCATCTCTACCCCGAATCGATCCATGTCTTCCAAGCGCTCGGCCAGACCCTGGGCGAAAGCACCGTGATGGAGTTCTCCGACGGTGGCATCAAGACCGTACCAACTGCCAACGTCTCGGATTCCCGTCTTGTACCGCTCGGGGGTGACGTGGGCATGTAGGTCAACAATGGGCATCGCTGGTCCTCTCCTCCTCTGGATTCTGTATTATACCTACTATAGGAATAGCCGAGCATGGACTTAGAAACGGAGGAGGACTCATCTCTAGGTACGCCAAAGGACCCTTTGCCGTCGACTGGGAGGATCGGTACGACTTCGCGGAGCTACGCCGACAAAGGGTGCAGAAGACACAAGAGGCATTAGCCGAATCGAACGCCGACGGTCTGTTGGTGTGGAAAGACGAGAACGTCCGTTACATCACGTCACTGCGGGCACAACTAATCGCTGGCAAGACAACCTCGCTCAACGGAGCCCTCGTGACACCGGACAACGACCCGATCCTGTTGGGCTCGGGTGGTGAGATCGACAAGGCGAGGTTCGGGATGAGTTGGATTGGCGAAGCCCACGCTGTGCCCATCATGGAGCAGCGTGAGCTCGTCGACGGTTTCGTCTCCAACGTTCTGGGCCCCTTGCTCACTGAGTGGGGTTTGGAGAGCGGTCGGCTGGCGGTAGACCAGTCCAACATCTCATTCATCCAATCGTTGAGCTCCCACCTCCCCGATCTCGAAATCCTGGATGGTGACACCGTGATGCAGCGGGCTCGTTGGATCAAGACAGACCTGGAGGTGGCGGTCATCGAGGAGGCGTGTGCCATTGGGGACTCGGTCACCCAACGCGCCCTCGATGAGACAAGGGCCGGCCGACGAGAGCTGGAGGTGGCCGCCGACGCCATGCAGACCCTGTTCCGCCTCGGTGGGGAGATGGCCCACGTCATCACCCCCTTCGTTGCCTCTGGGGAGCACATGTCGCCCCCGCATCGTCTGGCCACGGACAAGATCATCCGAAACCAGGACCTCTGCTTCATTGACATCGGGTCCATGTGGAACGGCTACTTCGCCGATATCGGGCGAACCACGATCGTGGGGAGACCATCGAAGAAGCAGCAGCAGATCTACACGGCTGTCTACGAGGGACTCATGGCTGGCATCGAAATGATGCGTCCCGGATACACCAACCAGGACTGTGCCGATGCCATCATCGCCAAGATCGGAGAACATGGGTTCGAAGAACATCTCTTCAGTCTCTTCATCGGACACGGCATCGGCATGGGCGCCAACGAGCCGCCATACATTGGCGAGACCCTGCCGGGGGCCACGACCTATGAGTTCCAGCCAAACATGGTGTTTGCGGTGGAGCCACTGGTCTGGGTCCCCGATACCCGTGGTGGCGGCGGAGTCCGTCTCGAGGACATGGTCCTGGTCACAGACGACGAACCCCATCTTCTCTCCCGGGTGGAGTATGAGGAGCGATTGCTCATCTAGATCTACTTGCCCGAGCCTGATATGAGACCGGCTACTACGTACTTCTCTACCCAGGTGTAGACCAACACAAAGGGAAGAACCGTGAGCAGGGTGAACGCGGCCTCACCGGGGAAGTTGGCGATGCCCTCAATCCCCTGCATCAGATAGAGCTCGAATGGAAGGGTCCTCTTGCCGGGCGTCGAGGTGAGCACCAACACCAGGGTGAACTCGTTCCACGCCTCTCGGAACGCAAGTACCCCAATGGTAATCATGGCAGGAGCTGCCAGGGGGGCGACTATGTAGCGGAGGCGTCCCCATAGGTTGGCGCCATCGACATTTGCCGCTTCCTCGATTTCGCGGGGGATCTGTTCGAAGAAGCCCACCATGAGCCAAACGGCCAGAGGCAAGAGCATCCCCGTGTAGACCACGATGAGAGTGAGGCGACTGTCCAGGACGCCCGCGGCCACAGCGAGTCGATATATGGGAACCATGAGACCCAAACTCGGGACGAGACGGGGCAACAGAGTGAACAGAAGGAGCAGGTGCCGTCCGCGGAATCTGAACCGGGCGAAGGCATAGGCTGCCGGCACCCCGATGATGATGGTAAGAACGGTGGTCCCCACCCCCACTACCACACTGTTGACAAATGAGGAGGTGAAGCTGGCGCTCGACAACACCTCCCTGTAGGCATCGAGACTCGGGGCGAGGGGAATGAGTCCGGGATCGGCGAAGACCTCGGCACGCTCCTTGAACGAAACTGATGCCGTCACTAGGAATGGGGCCAGGGTCCACAGCACCAGAGCTAGTAAGGGGAGAGCGAGGAGAACCCGTCGGAGCCATGCCCGTGCTCGATCGCCAACGGAGCCCCTCTTGATGCGAGGGACCTCACCGTCAGGCCCGGTCGCGCCGGACTCGGCAAGCTCGTGGTGGGATACGTCAGTCATGATTCGTAGTCATATCTGCGACCGATCCAGACATATATGAGGGTGAGCACGGCGTTGAGGAGGAGGATGAACGTCGCAATTGCCAGGGCTTGGTTGAACTCAAGATTGCGGAAGGCAACGGTGTACATCTCCATTGCCACGGTCTGTGTCGCACGGAGTGGCCCGCCGCCGGTCAGGGCCAGGACCACACCGAGACCGGTGAGAGTGGAATAGCTGAGCCAGACCACGCTGATCATCACCTGGGGTGCCAGCAACGGGATCGTTATGTGTCGCGCCCGGGACCAGCCGGTGGCACCGTCGACCAGACTGGCATCGAGATATGCCTTGTCGATGGTCATCAAACCGCCAAGGAGGAGCAGGATCGTAAGTGGAAGATCGGTCCATACCTGGGTGAAGATCACGACGACCATGGCGAGGTTCGGATCGGCAAGCCAGGACGGTCCATCCAGACCAAAGAATTCAACGACCTCGTTCAACATGCCGAACTGGCTATTGAATAGGATCCGGAACATCACGGCCGCGGCCACGTTGGAGATTATGTATGGGGCGACGGTCACCGCACGGAGGAACCGGAGCCTTCCCACCACCCGGAAGAGGGCGAAGGCGAAGAAGAGCCCCAGTGTCGTCCCAACGATCAGTGAACCGAATGTGAAGACAGCGGTGCGATTGAGGGCGTGCCAGAACTCGGCCGAAGAAAACATCTCGGCGTAGTTACCGAACCCGACATACTCCGCCGGTGCGCCCAGGCTTTCCGGCCGGAAGAGGCTCTGCCAAATTCCGTAGAGAACAGGGAAGCCGAGGATCGCCGCCACCAGGAGAATGGACGGCAGGCTGAACAGGTACGGGGTCGCCTTGCTCTGCCCAATCCCGGTGTTACCTCCGCTCTTGGACGGCTCAGGCTTCCGCTGCCACCAGCGGCCCTTCTGTTCTCCCGGTGCCGTGGTTGCTGTCAATCGATGGGCCTACCGTCGGCTGAAGTTTGTGGATCACCCTGGTTGTGCACGTCGCAGATCGGCGGCACCTCGTCGAGATCAGGCGTCGTCGAGCATGGGTTGGTACTGCGCTGCCAACTCCTCGGCTGTCTTATCGGTTCCGACAACGATCTCTCCGAACATCTGCTCGAGGATCGCTTCCACTTCACCGGCCTTGGGCCCTGCGGGTGCCGGTTCGCTCCCCAGGTACGCCTCCTTCAGTTCGTCTGTGAAGAAGGGCCAGTACTCCTGGAGACTTGGATCGTTGATCGCTTCGGTCTGTCGCATGGGTACGGAACCTTCAAACACCGCTTCGACGAGGTTGTCGGTCTCGGCGACATACCTGAGAATGCCAGCGGCCTCCTCTGAATGCTCGGTTCCGGCAAGCACAGCCCAGGTGCGTGCCGCCGATAAGGCAACACCGTCCTGACCGTCACCAGACTGCGACAGTGGCACCGGCGTGATATCCCAGTTGTCGGGATAGTCAAAACCTTCGGCCTCATTGAAGTCACCGGCGGAGGTGAAGCCATCGAGGATCATCCCGGCATCACCGGACACATAAGCTCCCCGCGACTCGTCCTCACCCCAGGCGATCGCCTCGGGTGGCAGGAGCCCCTCGTTGGCAGCATCGATGAACCAGTTGATGCTGTAGATCCCTCCTTCGGAGGTGAGGTCGGGCACGGACCCCTCGAAGGGTGCACCGGCTGCGGCGAGAAGAGTCTTCAGAGTGGTCACTCCTTCACCGGCAACGGCCTGCACCGTCAATGGGATCGAGTCCGGACGGGCCTCCTTCATGGCTCGGAGACCATCGAGCACGCTGTCGAGAGATTCGAAAGGCACGGTCACCCCGGCCTCCTCCAACCACCCCGGGTCGTAGTAGAGAACGTCGAAGTTGGCGGTAACCGAGAGACCGTATTTGACATCGTCGATCGACGTCTCGTCCCAAGCCAGGGGCAGGAGCAGGTCATACAACTCG
>WHTL01000232.1 GCA_009377735.1 Acidimicrobiia bacterium | reverse complement strand
TGGTGGACCTACGTAGTGGTCCTTGCCGCCGGCATCCTCCTCCCACCGTTGATGGCTTTGATACCGCTGGTCAAGACCAGCCGGACCACGGTGAGGGCCGCCATCGACCACCGGGGTCATGGCTCGACGGCGAGCCAGGCAACGGGCATTTTGGCCTGGCTCAGCGGAATTCATCGTCTCCCCCGAGGTCTGTTGCTGGCGCTGCGTAACACCGTCCGGCGCCCGGCCCGGTTCTTTCTCGCCGTTGGGTTACTAGCCAGTGCTGGAATGGTGTTCGTGGCCGGGATGTCCCTGAGCGCCAGTGTGGAAGCGATCGGGGAGGTAGCCAAGGAGCAGCGAAACTGGGATGTCGACGTGCAACTGGCCAGCCCGACCGCCACTGATCGGGTCACCAACATGGTGGAGCAGATGCCAGACGTCAGTCGTGTCGAAGGCTGGGCCTTCTCTCAGACCACCATCGCCGGGCCGGGGCAGATCCCGATATCCCGCACCTACCCTGACCAGGGCCATGGCAAGGTATCGGTGACCGCGGTTCCGGCGGACACCACCATGCTCACGCCCCCGACACTGCTGGAAGGCCGGTGGCTGAACCAGGGTGAAACCGCAGCGATAGTACTCAACCAGGTCGTCCGATCCATCTCCCTCCCGAAGGTCACCTCCGGTGACACCGTGGAATTGACCGTCGGTGGAGAACCAACCACATGGAACGTTGTGGGCATCGCTCGAGAGAGGCAAGCCAATGGCGGTGTCTATGTCACCTCCAACGGTCTCGCCGAAGCCACCGGTCTGCCAGAGCGGGTGAACCAGCTTCGCATCGCGACCATTAGCCACGACGAGCAGACCCGCCAAGCCGTCGCCGGCGACGTCGACAAGATCCTCACCGAGGCCGGGTTCGGGGTGCAGTCGGCGGCCTCGGTCAGCCGGAGCGAAGCCATCAGCGAAGGCCACCTCGGTCCCATCATCATCATTGTGCTGGGAATCGCCATCGCCATGGCCGTAGTGGGTGGTACCGGTCTGGCGTCGACGATGAGCGCCAACATCCTGGAACGAACCCGGGAGTTCGGCGTCATGCACGCCATCGGAGCACGCCCCAAGACCGTCCGCCGCATTGTCATGGGCGAAGGCGTCTTCCTAGCCATCGTCAGTTGCGTGGTGGCGGTCATCCCGGCACTGGCACTCACCGCGGTGCTGGGCGCCGGGCTCGGCAACCTCTTCATGAACGCACCCTTGCCCTACCGAATCTCATTGCTCGCCGGCGGCATCTGGGTCGCGCTGGTCGTCCTCGGCGCCATTCTTGCCACCGAGGCGGCAGCCACCCGCGCCTCCCGCATCACCGTCCGAGAAGCCCTCGCGTACCTGTGACGATACGCTGGAGGCGGACAGGGAGTTGCGACGTCTTGGAGCTGTGATGGTCCGACCTCGATCCTTCGTGATCCTGCTCGGTGCGGTGGCGGCCGTCAGCGTGGTGCGACATGGTGTCGGTATCGCCAGGCGAAAGACCGTGCCGGGCGGGATCCTCATCGGTGATGCCGTCGGCTACGACAAGATGAGCCGGATTGTGTTGGGCTCCTTTTTTCGGCCCGTCGCGGCCGACGTCGCCTCGATCGCCCCAGATGGGGCAGGAGTGCTCGAGGTGGGTTGTGGACCCGGTCATCTGTCGATCGAGTTGGCTCGTCGTCACGGTCTCGACATGACCGGTCTCGACCTCGATCCGGCCATGATCGAGCGCGCCCGGGCCAACGCCGACCGCGCCGGGAATGGCAGCGAGCACGCGCCATCATTCAGCGTCGGCGATGCCTCCTCGCTGCCTTACCCCGACGGATCGTTCGATGTGGTGGTCAGCACGCTTTCCATGCATCACTGGGACGATGCGACGGCGGGCCTGGCCGAGATCGAGCGTGTGCTGCGTCCGGACGGCCGGGCGGTCGTCTGGGATTTCCGCTCGGGCGTCTGGCCGTTCCACACCCATCTACCTGATCCGGTCGAAGCAACTCATGGCTCTCCGCTTGGCATGGTGAGCGCAACACCATGGCCCTGGCCCTGGAAGCTCAACCTCGTGCAACGGATCGAGATGACTTCCGCCGATCGTTCATCTGGGAACTCGAGATCCGTGCCGGGTTGATCAGACAGGCTGTTGCGGAGAAGCGGCCAGGCTGAGGCAGCTGGAAGCGCCCTGGCGGAGCAACTACTTCCCGAGCGTGTCGGGGAATCACCTAACATTCTCCATTTCTGTCAGGGGTGGTTTGTAGTGTGGTGGGTATGTTAACGACGACTGAGATCCTGGTAGCGGACTTGGAGGACATGGCTCCGGGTGCCGAGCTGGGAGTGTTGTTGGCGAGGGTGGATTATTCCCGGCTCAACGGCCATCAGATAGTCACCGTCTCCCAGGCGGAGGCAAGACAGGTGGCCCATTATCAAGCCCGCTTCTACACGGGTATTGGGGAACTGCCCTATTGTCCTCCCGGCAACGCGTCGTCGCATCCGGACCGCCACGACGACTACGACGAGTTCGCCTCCGATGAGATCCGCGCCGCCCTGGCCCTCACGCGACGCTCCGCCGACAACCAACTCGACCTGGCGGGCCAATTGAGAGACCACCCCACGGTGCGCCAGGCGCTCAAGGAGGGTGGAATCGATCTGTCCCGAGCTCGGGCGATCGTCGACGCTGTTGATGGTCTCGACGACACTGTCGCCGGGGGAGTGGTCGAGGAGGTGGTCGAGGGCGCCGGGGAGTTGACCACGGGCCAGCTACGAGGCCGGTTACGGCGTCTGATCATCTCCGTCGACCCCCAAGACGCCACCCGCCGCCTCCAAGAAGGCACAGACGAGAGGCGGGTGGTGTCCTATCCCAACCCCGACGGGACCGCCAACCTCACCGGAATGTCACTTCCCCCCGACCGAGTGGCTGGGATCATGGCAAACATCAACCATCACGCCCGTGCCGCCAGGGGAGAGGGCGACTCCCGGACGATCGACCAGGTCCGCTCCGACGTCTTCTTGGATCTCCTCGAAGGCACCCACACCACCGCCACTACCCACCGATCGGCCGTGGTGGATATCCGGGTCGACCTCTCCACTCTTCTGGGTCTCGACGACAACCCCGGAGAGATCCCGGGATGGGGTCCAGTCATTTCCGATATCGCCCGCAACATCGTCGAGCGCCAACACGACGATAAATGGCAGGTCACTGTCACCGACCCCGACACCGGCGCCATCCTCTCCAACGGCACCACCCGACGCCGACCCACCGCCCAACAGCAACGGTGGGTCGAGACCCAACACCCCACCTGCAGATTCCCCGGATGTCGTATGCCCTCCATCGACTGCGACCTCGACCACACCGAACCCCGAGAAGACGGAGGAGAGACCCTCGTCGCCAACCTCGAACCCCTCTGCCGCCACGACCACCGCCTAAAACACGAAGCCGGCTGGCAACTCACCCCCACCAGCAACAACGACTACACGTGGACCAGCCCCCACGGCCACACCTACACCACCACCGGCCAATCGCCGTAAGGAAAGAGACGGGTGGGTCCTACTCCGCCCGCCAGGAACTATCCCGTCTACCGGCCCTCAGCCTCACGGCAGGCGTCAGGGCGCCGCCCGATACGGGAATTGGGGGATCTCGCCGTATCATGGGCTCAACACCCGGTCGCCGGGTGTTCCCAGATCTCTCCGGAGTCCCCGATGACCCCTTTCCGCAATGTCGCCCTGATCGCGCATGTCGATCACGGCAAGACCACCCTGGTCGATGCCCTCCTCCGCCATGCCGGGGTGTTCGCCGCCCATGAGACACCGCTCGACCGTATCCTCGACTCCAACGACCAGGAGAGGGAAAGGGGTATCACCATTCTGGCCAAGGCTGCCTCGGTAGAGTGGAAGGGCACCCGGATCAACCTGGTGGACACCCCAGGCCATGCCGACTTCGGTGGCGAGGTGGAGCGCGCCCTTGCCTTGGTCGACGGCGTTCTCCTCCTCGTCGACTCCGCTGAGGGGCCCATGCCCCAGACCCGCTATGTCCTCGGGAAAGCCCTGGAGAAAAACCTGCCCGCCGTCGTCGTCGTCAACAAGGTGGACCGCCCGGATGCCTGATCCAAGGAGGTCGTCGACGAGATCTACGAGCTGTTCTTCGACCTTGACGCCGACGAGAGCCTGATCGAGTTCCCAATCGTGTCGACCATCGCACGCGAGGGACTCGCCATCACAGGGATCGGCATCCCCACAGAGGGAGACGACATCTCCGTCCTGCTCGACACCATCGTGGAAACCATTCCCGCTCCCACCGGTGATCCCGGCGCCCCACTCCAGGCGATTGTGACCAATCTGGACGCGTCCGACTATCTCGGCCGGCTCGCCGTGGGGCGTGTGATCGAGGGCACAATGAGGGTCGGTTCCGGAGTGGCTCTCCTCGCCGATTCCGAGGAGAGGTCGGTCCCCCGTCGCAAACTGGGCAACCTCATGGGATTCGAAGGCCTGGGCCGCGTCGACGTCACCGAGCGCTCAGCCGGTGACCTGTTCGTGGTCGCGGGATTTCCTGAGGTTGGTATCGGGGACACCTTGGCCGACCCCGATCAACCGGGACGTCTGCCCCGACTTTCCGTCGACGAGCCGGTGCTGCGAATGACCTTCGGGGTCAACACCTCGCCCCTCGCCGGAACCGACGGTCAATACCTCACATCCCGCCAGATCCGGGCCCGTCTCCAACGCGAAGCCCTCGGAAATGTCTCCGTTCGAATCAGTGACACCTCCTCAGCCGAGGAGACAGAGGTGTCGGGCCGGGGCGAACTCCAGCTCGCCGTGCTCATCGAATCGATGCGTCGTGAGAGCTTCGAGATCCAGGTGAGCCGACCCGAGGTGATCACTCGCGAGATAGACGGGAAGCGTCACGAGCCAACCGAGCGCGCCATCGTCGACGTCCCCGACGAGTACGTGGGGGCCGTCACCCAGGCCGTTGGGCCGAGAAAGGGCGTCGTCAACGAACTGAGACCAGGTGATACCGGTCGAACCATCGTCTATCTCGAGGCCCCGGCCCGGGGGCTGATCGGATTTCGCTCCCTTATGCTCACCGCAACCCGGGGCACGGCGATCATCAACCAACAACACGCCGGTTGGATACCATGGGCTGGCGAGCTGCCCCACCGCAACGGCGGGGCGATCGTGTCTGATCGTGACGGAACCTCAACTGGTTTCGCCCTCGACAACCTTCAGAAGCGGGGAGAGTTGTTCATCGGGCCCGGTGTCGCGGTCTATCAAGGCATGATCGTCGGGGAGAACGCACGCTCCGACGACCTGCCCGCCAATCCGACGAAGCAGAAGCAACTCACCAACATCCGGGCAGCAGCAGCCGACGACGCCATCAAACTGAAGACGCCCCGGCAACTCACCCTGGAGACGGCCATCGAGTGGATCGCCGCCGATGAACTCGTCGAGGTGACGCCATCCTCGATCCGGGTGCGCAAACGGTATCTCTCCCAGAGTGAGCGTCGCCGCCTCGAGAAGGGCATGTGACCATCCTGCTGTGCATGAAAACTCTCCGTCACAACGCGGAAAACCCTCACAGTCCATGGCGACTTGAGCCCGGTGAGCATCACTGAGAACGGCCCTGTCGACCCCGGTGAGGGGAATGTGCCCACTCAGTGGCAGGTGTCCGTCAACATCACGATCGTCCCCGAGGTGGGCGCCCTTGTGGTGCAGGCACTCTGCGCCGAATGACCTAACAGCAAAGCAACACTGAATGGCCAAAGGGCCGCGCCGTGGATCAAGACCTCCCTCTCTACACACGGCGCGCCCCTCGGCCCTTACGTACCACGCAGAAACAGGACAAACAAGGAGTTGTCGGTTTTGCGCGGTGAGGTGGGGGTATCTTCTCGTCCTCGGTTCATGTGAACCAGCCATAACTGGTTACTTCCTGTCTGGAAGGCTCTCATGACCAAGCTATCAATCCTCGGATTCGCTTCCCTGAGTCGGTGTCGCGATTAGAGCATGCTGCGCCAACCGCGTCATCGCGCGGGCACCGATCCAGATGCAGCGTTCGTCGACGTCGAAGGCAGTGTTGTGGAGTGGGGTGATGGGGCCTGAGTCTCCGGTGCCCAACTTGATGTAGAGGCCGGGGGCACGCTCGGCGTAGAGGGCGAAGTCATCGGTGGTCATGGGGGGATCCTGCAGGGTCACCACGGTGGTGCTGTCGAGATCGGGGAGGAGTCCCGTGGCCGCTGTCACCAGTTGGGGGGCGTTGCGGACAGGCGGCATCTGGTTGGCCCACTCCACGGTTGCCTCACAACCGTGGGCGGTGGCTATCCCCTCGCTCGCCGTCTCGACAGTGTCGATGAGGCGTTTC
>WHTL01000372.1 GCA_009377735.1 Acidimicrobiia bacterium | reverse complement strand
TGAAGGACAGAGACCCCCCGGATCCCGTCTTGGTGCTCTAGTCCGAAACGCACCACCGGAGGAGACTGGGAGATCAGGTTTACGGCCACAGTGTCATGCTATTCAACGGCTCTCTCGTCTCCAGTGTTCTGCCCACCGTCGACGGGCATTGATTGGGAGGGTGGTGAATCGCGTTGTTACCGTCAGACTCCTAGTGGGTGGAACCATCCTCAACGTTGCGACCGTCCTGGTCGGGAGTTTGGCTGGTCTCGCCGTGGGCAACCGTCTCCCCCCGCGGCTACGAATGGCGGTGGTCGCCGGTCTCGGCATTGTCACCCTCTATATCGGGTTCGACAATGCCCGCGCCACCGGAAACATCATCATTCCCCTGCTCGCCATCGTCATCGGCGTGCTCATCGGTGAGGCGCTCCATCTCGACAGACGTCTGGAGAGGGTGGGCGAGTGGCTCCAGAGTCGCTTCGGAAGAGGGAAGATCGAGGATATCGATGGCGAAGACGACTCCAAGGTTCAAGACGCCCGCTCTCGCTTCGTTACCGGCTTCGTCACCGCCAGCCTGGTGTTCTGCATCGGCCCCCTCACTTTTCTCGGAGCCATCTATGATGGCATGGGACTGCCCCTCGGGTTCCGGATGCTTGCCATCAAGTCCACCCTCGATGGTTTCGCTTCAATGGCCTTCGCCGCCAGCTTCGGTATTGGAGTCATCTTCAGTGCCGTGTCGGTCTTCGTGATCCAGGGCGGACTCGCCCTGGTTGGCGTCCTTGTCGGCGAGATCATGAGCGAAGCAATGCTCGACGAGACCACGGCCGTCGGAGGTCTCATCTTGATCGGACTGAGCTTCCTGTTGATGGATATCAAAGACCTCCGCATCGCCAACTTCCTCCCCGCCCTGGTGATCGCACCCCTCCTCGTGGCCCTCGCCGAGGCGCTAGGCCTCAACATCTACCCCCAGATCTGACCCCGCTTAGCGGAAGATGATGTCAGGGCGGAGAGAGCGGGCCAGGAGTGGAATGGCAGCGGCCACCGACAGATGCCACAGCGCATGGCCTTGGAGGAGTGAGGTCGGGTCGCACCACGGACCTCCAGTACCGGACAACGCCTCGACGATTGCTCCCGCACCGAGAATCCCGCCCGCCAGACCGAAATGAAGCCAGGAGATACGGAGCCCACGTTGTATTGCGACCACCACCGTCCCTGCCGCCGCCACGACCAAGATTGCCAGCATCCAGGTACCCGATACCAGCAGCGCCACGACGGCAACCAGGGCGAAGGCACCGAGAACGATCGGTGTGATCCGGCGTATCACCTGGGCACTCCCCAGAGCGACCAGGCCCACGGTGATAGGGACCATGGCGACCGTGACGTCGTGAATCCAACCTGCCACATCGCCACCGGGTCCGTGAAACAACACTGAGCCGACACCGGTGGAGGCAAGGGCACCGCCCAGCCAACGACGGTGATCCCGGAGACGTCTGATCAACCACACGCCCACGGCCAGCATCACCACGGACGACGCCAGGTTCACCGGCTGTCCCCATGACGACACCACACGCTCGCAGTCGGCCAGGGCTCCCTCCATCTTTGGAGCCTAGATGGTCTCCGGGCCCGACGTCCGTCGCGAACTACTCAATAACAATTCTTCCCCCACGCAGGTGGGGAAGTGGCAGCACCGAAGGTGCTGACAATGAGGGCAACTCCGCGACGTGGTCGGGTCGCGACCACCGAGACGTTGCGCCCACTCCCGGCTCCGCATGTCTGGCCTTGTTTACCGTGGTCTTGTTGGGAACGGCGTGGCTGTTATTTCTGGGGAACTCCGTCCCCCAGACCCCCAACGGCTGCCTCGTCTTCCACTTCTCGCGTGGTCAAGGCCGTCCGACCTCAACTGCGCGACCCGGTGTCTGTCTGTTGTGTCCGGGTGATCTACGGGTTGACCGTGACTTCGGGTTGCTGCTTCATCTGGTGGCGGGTTTCGCCGGTGGATTCCTCACCGCGTCATGACCTTCCCACCCACCACACGGCATCTCCACGACCACCCACGTCCGGGAGCTTGTGATCGTCGATTATTACTGCACACCTGGTCCGTAACCCTGCTGGCTAGAGGTCCCCATCCGTGAGGGTGTTGCGGAGGACGCGGCGCATCACCTTGTTGGAGGCCGTCCTGGGCAATGCGTCGACGACCGAGACCTCCGACACTTTGAACAGGGGGTTCAGTCTGGCTTTGATCCGGTCTTGCATGGCCAAACGGATGGATTCGGAGTCGAGGGATTGCTCCGGTTGGGGCACGGCAAAGATCACCAGACGATCCGGGCCACCGTCGTCGGGCGGCACTGCCACGGCGGCCGTTTCCAAGACCCCGTCGAGCCCGCCTACTGCCTCTTCAAGTTCTGCCGAGCTCACCTTGATCCCACCCAGGTTCATGGTGTCGTCACTCCTCCCCCGCGCCCGGTGGTAGCCGTTCTCCAGTCTCTCCATCTGGTCACCATGTCGACGGAGCGGAACGTCGGTGATGGGCAGATCTTGGTAGTAGACCTCGTCGTGATCGCGGTTGAGGAGGCGATCAGACAATCCCACGGCGGGTGGCACCAGATACGCGGTACCGGAGGTGCTCTGCTCTCCCTCGTCGTCGAGGATGCGAATGTCGAGACCGAGGGCTGGCATGGAGAAGGTGCTGGAGATCGCCGGCTGCAGCACCGATCCTGCGATGTAGCCACCACCGATCTCGGTCCCGCCGCAGTACTCGATCACCGGTCTGGTCGTGCCATCGGATTGCCCGGGAACATGCATCAGCCAGTCCATATCGGATGGTGTCGAGGCCTCACCCGTCGAGGAGAACACCTTGATGTGCGACCAGTCGACCCCGGCAGTGGCGTCGGTGCTTCTCCACGACCTGACCATCGAAGGAACCACACCCAACATGGTCACCTCGGCATCGGCAACGAACCGGCAGAACTCGGGACCGATGGGGGCGTCGTCGAAAAGGGCCATCGCGGCTCCATTGACGAGGGATGCATAGATGA
Organism: Acidimicrobiia bacterium; assembly: GCA_009377735.1. Taxonomy (GTDB): domain Bacteria; phylum Actinomycetota; class Acidimicrobiia; order Spongiisociales; family ZC4RG35; genus WHTL01. Next base: position 502 of record WHTL01000372.1, on the reverse strand, counting down.
GCCACGGACCCATCATCCAACCCAGGTTGGTGGGCCAGGCCACGACGTCGCCGCGATGAACATCGTGGAGAAAATGGGCGTCCATCGCTCCCTTGATCGGAGTGAGATGCGTCCACGGTATCGCCTTGGGGTCCCCCGTCGTCCCCGACGAGAAGAGGATGTTGGAGACGTGGTCGCTCCCAACCGTCACCGGATCCAGCTGCCCGTCGGTGGAAAGGAGGTCCGTCCAGGTGACATCGAATTGGTCGTCGAGTACCGCACCCGTCTCCACCACCACCGTGGGCAGATCGGTGGCGTCGCGCACCTTTGCATACATGGGAAGGGAGCGACCCGACCGAACCATCTCGTCCTGGGTGACGACTACCTCGGCGTCGGAGATCCGAAGACGACGGGCGATTTCTTCGGGCGCGAATGAGTCCGCGATCGATACCACCGCCCCACCTATGGCGACCGTCGCCAGATACGCCACCACCGCTTCGAGGGTCATCGGCATGGCAATGGC
>WHTL01000130.1 GCA_009377735.1 Acidimicrobiia bacterium | reverse complement strand
TGCCGGTCCTGCGACTCGTCTGATAGACGCGACGCCAACCATCGGGAATGCCAGCGCCGTCCACTCCATCCCGCATCTGCCCACATGGCACACCGATCGCATGGTGGTGATCGGTGACGCCGCCCACGCCCCGTCACCCTCTTCGGGACAGGGGGCGTCCCTAGCCATCGAGGATGCGGTGGTCCTCGCCAAGTGTCTTCGGGACATTGCCGATCCGGCGGAGGCGTTCGCCCGCTACGAGGAAATCCGACGCCCCCGCGTCGAGCGAATCATCTCTAACGCGGCCAAGGTAAACAGCAACAAGACAGTCGATGGGTTCGCCCGCGTTATGCGTGACCTGTTCCTTCCCATGATCCTGAAGGTGGTTGCCAAGAGCAGTCATATGGAGAAGACCTACGGTCATCGAATCGACTGGGAAGAGGTGGTCTCGCCCACCGGGTGATCGGTTCAGGTCTCGGGGGACGCCCCGATAGGGGGAACGGGCGTCGCCGGTGACGCCAGAGCATCCGAACTGTGGACGAGCCGCGGCTGGGCGGTTGCGATCCAACGCCACACCAAGTGTGCCTCCTCGGCTACCCCCACGGACGGTGGAACGGCTGGGCGCATCTCATCCTCCACCGCCCTCAGGGGTGGAGGCATCCCGGCAGGTCGCACACCGACGAGGCCGCCACCCGAGATGAGGACGAGAGTTCCCTCCTCATCTTCGAACTCAACGGATCCCGCCTCGGTCAGGGTCCGCCAGGCACGTCGTCGGTCGATGGCATCCGCCAGAGCCTGGTAACGGTCGCGGGCCGTGGCGGCGTCCTCGTATCGCTGTTGCTCGGCGAGATGGTTCATCCTTTCCTCGAGGGGCTCGAGGAGGATTGTCGGCTCAGACACGAGGGCGTGTCGGAGACGCTCAACCACCGGGCGGTATTGGCTGGGTGTCAATGTCCCGTCACAGGGGCAGAGGGAACGTCCCATCTGAGCAGCGGCGCACCGTGACCCCGAGCCGGGTCTTGCCAGACACCGACGCACTGGGATCGCATCCCAAATGGCAAACATCACGAGCTCGGCCTGCTTACGGGATCGGAAGGGCCCGAGGTAGGGGCCGTCACCTTCTCGAATTGTTCGGACCAGGGAGAGACGGGGGAACTCCTCGGACGTCACCTTGACGAAGTGGGATGACTTGGGAGGTTTGGAGCGTCGGTTGAACCGTGGTCGGTGGGTGTGGATGAGTCGGATCTCATGAACCTCGGCCTCCAACTCGTTGTGGCAGACGACATGATCGATCTGATCGAGCTGACGCAACATGTCGGCAATAGACCGCCGCTTGTCGCCATGAAAATAGGAGCGGACCCGACTCCGCAGGTTCTTGGCCTTCCCCACATAGATCACCTCGCCGTGTCGGTCCCGGAACAGATACACACCGGGTCGACGGGGGAGACGCTCGGTGAGCTCGATCTTCCCGTAATGGGCGGAACCCTTGGCCGTGGGCAGCACCAACAACTCGTCCAGAGTGGTGACGCCGATGGTCCCTGCCCTCTCCAAAAGCCCCCAAAGTACGGCGGCAGTGGCCCTGGCATCCTCGAGGGCGCGGTGTATGGGTGTCACCGGTGAGCGGAAGTGCTTGGCGAGCGTGGCAAGCCGCAGGTTCCGCACCTCGGGACGGATGAGACGCCGGGCGAGCCCCACGGTGTCGACCCGGTCGTTGACGAGCCGGGGATAGTCGAGGCGGTCACAGGCGGCGTCGAGAAACGACATGTCGAAGCGGACATTGTGCCCGACGATCACAGCGTTGCCGACGAACTCAAGGAAGGAGGGGAGTGCGGTTTCAATCGACGGGGCATCCACCACCATGGCATGGGTGATACCGGTGAGAAGTACGATCGAGGGTGGTATCTCCGCACCCGGATCCACCAGGGTCTGGAAAACTCCGACCTCATCACCCAGCCGGTACCGGGCCGCCCCGATCTCGGTGATTTCACAGTCCCGTGCCGATCCCCCCGTGGTCTCCAGATCGAGCACACAAAACGTAACCTGAGACAAGGGAGTCCCCAGGTCCTCGAAACTGCCCTGAACCGGTACCACAGCCTCCGAAACCATACCGAACACACGTTCGCGCGAGAGTGTGACAGTTTTTTGTGGGGGGCCGATCTTCGCATCGGCTTCGCCTCGCAACTGAAGCCCCCCACACCCCCCGAGCATTCCTTCAATCTTCGCGACGAGATCGGGTCGCGGAGCTAGGGCATTTCTTGGAACCGGGTGAGACTGTGTTTCGCTACGACATCATCTCTTCCAGGCGAGCTGCCTGCGACCAGTATCAAGGCCGGAGGCACTCACTCAAGGCCGAATAGCCAGATTGTGACCAGTGGCGATTACGAGACTGCGGAAGACTTCGAACACCGTGACACTGAACCCGTGAGGGCACCCCAACCCGACAGACAGAGGCCGAGTCGCGGAGGTGAGGTCGGACGGCCCCGACCACGCGAGGAGAGGGGGACGAGGCAGCCGTGGGGGGTCTGGGGGGCGGAGCCCCCCAGAAGTGATAGGGGGTCTGGGGGACGGAGTTCCCCAGAAATAACAGCTCCGCCGTTCCCAACAAGACCACACCAACCAAACCTGGAGTCGCGTGGAGACCGTCTCGCGGAGTGCCCCCATCGTCAGCGCCTGCGGAGCTGCCACTTCCCCCCACCTGCGCCTGCGTGGGGGAAGAATGTCACGCGGCTGCCGCCTCCAGGCTGAGGAGGGTCTGTTTTGTTTTCAGGCCGCCTAGGTAGCCGCCGAGGGTGCCGTCGGAGCGGAGGACCCGATGACAGGGGACCACCACCGGCAGGGGATTGTTGGCGCAGGCCGATCCGACGGCACGTACTGCTTTGGGGTTCCCCAGGACCTTTGCCACCTCTGAGTACGACTCGGTGTGCCCGTACGGGATTTCGGGGAGGTGTTCTAAGACCGTCTTGCGGAACCCTCCACTGAGGGTGAGATCGAGGGGAAGGTCGAACTGGGTGCGTTCTCCCGTGAAGTACTCGTCGAGCTGTTCGACAACCGGGTCGAGGCGTTTCGGAGCTTTCAGAACTCGGGGGCTAACCTTGTCGGCGAGAGCTTGGAGGACCCGGTCGTGATCCTCGCTTTGGTAGGCGACCCGGACCAGCCCCTTCTCAGTGGCAGCGAGCAAGAGCTTGCCGACCGGGGTGTCGGTTGTGTGATAAGCGATGTCGAGGAGACCGGCGGTCTCGCTCTCGGTCACTAGCCGAGTGTGGAGCTGTGTGAGGATGTCAGCGTTGGTGTCGATGAGAGGGCTGAGAAGTGTGTCAGCCTCGTTTTGGCTATCTGTGGTGCTCATGAAGTTCTCCTGTGGCCAATGTGCTGAGTCTGTTTCGTAGAGACCTGATCCCATCCGAAGCGGCGCGTCGTGCAGCGGCCGCGGTACCGCCCAGGATCTCTGCGACGTCGTCATAGGACAGACCCGCAACGTGGTGATAGGCGATTGCCTGTCTCTGTTTGTCGGGAAGTCGTCTGAGCTGCTGCCAGACGTGCGTGTCGCCGATGTCCGGCACGCCCATCGTGGAAACCGTCTCTGGGACGTTCTCGACAGGGACCGCGCCGCGTTGGCTACGTCGCAATATGTCGATCGCCTTGCGGTGGGCGATGGTCACCAGCCACGCCTGCACGTTGGCGTCAGAAGGTAGGTTGGGGTACGCCCTCATGGCGGAGAGGAATGCCTCCGACCAGGCGTCATCCGCATCCACCGGACCGACCACCGCACGACAAACGCGTAGCACCGTGATCCCGTGGTCGATGACGACGTCTTCGAATGGGAGTTTGGCTTCCATCACTCTGTAGACGCATCAAAGCTAGGAATTGTGAGGTTGCGGCTGGGTGTCGGAGGTGACTCAGGCGGTGCCGGCACACTCCGGATGGCCACATCCGCACGGCACGGACGGGTCTGGAGGTATTGCGGCCTGTTCCCTACAGAAATCGCTGCAGAACTCGTTTCCGTGCTGACAGGTACACATTTCGTGCATGCATTCCATTGGGGCTCCTTCCATGTGCTGTTCAGAAGTACCCTTTTCCGGTCCATCGAAACCCCGTCATCCCAAGTCGCATGTGTCTGCCGTATACAACTCGTGGTTAGGCTGCCACCGATGGCCTATCGGTGTGCAAATTGTGGGAACAAGACCCGCTTCGATGTGGTCGACTCGGTGGTGCGACGCCGGTTCCATCACTACTCCCTGGGGGGAGAGTTGAACATCGAAGAGGAGGAGATCCTGGAGCGGACCGTCGATTCGGTGACGTGTCGCTGGTGTGACCGTAGCGATGGGATCGAGGAGATTAGCTCCTCGATCCCATCCGAATAGCCTCTAACCGGCCGCCGTGGTCTCGGTGGTGGACTCAGCGGTGTCGTCGGTCTCCGAGGTGTCGCCCGTATCGGTCGCGCCACTCTCACATCCCTCGGGCGCCTCCACATCGAGACGTGTGACGGAACGGACCAGGTCGCCGTCAGTCTCCACGCCCGATGCGGCGAAGTGGAACGGGTTGCACTCGGTGATGGCAGGTGGCACCTCCATACCGATCGCTGCTCCCTGACCGGCGGCCAGGTCCACCGCGGCATCAATATCGAGGAAGAACACCACTTCACCGGCTACCAGCTCGCTGGCCCGGGCATATGCTTCCGAGTCCAGAAGCGACTCCTCCGGCATTTCGGTCGGTACGTCCTGACCGAAGACGGCCAGGGTGGCATTGTCCCGCCAGTAGAGACCGCCCATGCCGGCCATGCTGTAGCCGTTCTCCTCCTGTTGGATCGACTCGTCGAGCGATCCGAACTGGGCGCCGAGACGCTCGATTATGGCCTGGGGATCACCATCGCCGACCGCAACGAGCGCCGCAAGGGGCGTGGGTGAGCCACCCTGCCAACCGAGAGCGAGGGCGGAGTCGGTGTTGAACAGGGCCATGATCTCCTCCAGGGTGAAGCCACTCTGGGCCTCGAAATCGGAGATCTCCTGCTCCATCTCGGGTGTCTGCTCACCCATCATGTCCACGGCCTGGAGGATCAAATCACCGATCGCCCCGAAACGCAGATAGAAGAGAGAATTATCGGCAGGGATGTGCGATGCAGCGACAGGCTCATCACCCCACAGATCAGAGAGCGGATTCGACTCAGCGTCCTCGATCTGGCTCATCGAGCCGATCTCGAGGTCACCATCGACAAGATCGAAGTAGCCACCACTCCATGGAACCGACATCTCAGTGAACGAGGCAGCCAGATCCCCGCTCACACCCCACCGAATGAGGGCTCCGTCCGGTACTTCGCCCATCAGTGACTGGAAGGTCTCGTCCTCACCGAGCGTGGGGGCGTCGGGGTCGGTGAGCAGTGCGGTGGGGTCTTCATCAGGCCCGGCGACCGAAAATACGAAATCGGACCCTACCCGCCCGTATGCAGCGCTGGCCTCTTCATCGGAGAAGGTCCGGATGTCGTTTCCTTCGATGGAGATAGTCTCGATCGCGGGAGCGCCGCTCTCCTCCAGGGCACCGTCGAGCTTGGTGAGAAACTCGTCGAGCTCGGCGGACTCTTTCCCAGCGGCGATCACCACGACGTTGGGGACTTCGCTCACCATCTCCTCGGGGGCTTCTTCCATCTCCGCCATCGACTCCGCAGAGAACGATTCCGGGTCGATTCCGGAGACACCGAAGGCAATGCGAGAGCTGAGCCATGGGCTTATGTCTTCTTCAAAATTGAGTCCAACATCGCCCAGACCCTTCTCGAGCTCTGCCGCGAACATCTCGCCCAGCTCATTGGAGTCGACAGGCTCGCCGGTCACACCCTCAATAAGTGGAATGACCTGGTCCACGAACTCCTTGGTTTCGTCGGAGCCCAGGGCCTCGAGGTCGAGCTCGGCGTATATCTGGGCGTCAGCAGGAAGACGCTCGGCGAGGGCAAGGGGTGGAGCCGCTCGGGGGATGAACAGCCACGCTGCCAATCCGAGCACGACCACGACACCCACGATTGCGGCGGGAACCCACATCCGGCCCCGCTTGTTCTCTGGTTCGGTCTCGTCGCCTACGAGCGGACCGCCGTCATCCTCGATACCACTGGTCTCGAGGGTCTCGTCGGTGCCGCTGGTCTCGGGGATCTCCTCGGTACCGTTGGTCTCGAGGGTCTCGTCAGTACCTCTGGTCTCGCGGGTCTCCTCGATGTCACCCGTTTCCGGGGTCTCCTCACCCGGCGCACCATCACCACCCTCGGGTGGCATGTTCTCCGGTTCGGGGGTGTCCCCACCGTCATTGGAAGTCATCGTTAGCTCCTATTTCACGTGATATTTCAGGTTTCGTTGGTACGACGCGTCGTACCCATAAACTCAGGCTGACACCGACGTATTCTCAGCGGTCCCCCTGTCGATACCTGCAACATTGTAGGCCTCATCCTCTTCCAACGTTTCCTTCTCGAGGAGGGCCTGGGCGAGTGCCTCCAACTTGTCGCGGTTCTCGCCAATCAGCCTCATGGCATCGTCATAGCAGGCATCGCTGATCCTTCGGATCTCTTCATCCACCAGACGCAGGGTGTGCTCAGACACCTGGGGACGTCCAAAGGCATCTGTGGAACGCTCATCGAACACCGCGACTGGACCGATGATCTCCGACATCCCCCATTTCCCCACCATGCTGCGGACCAGACCGGTCGCTTGGACCATGTCATTCTCCGCTCCGGTGCTGATGGCGCCGAATACCACCTCTTCGGCAGCTCGACCCCCGAGCATTCCGATGATCTTCCCCTGCAGGTACTCCTCGCTGTAGGAGTATTTGTCGGCGTCGGGGCTCTGGAAGGTGACGCCCAAGGCACGACCTCGGGGGATGATGGAGATCTTGCGGACGGGGTCGGCACCCGGTTGGAGCATCCCGAGCAGGGCATGTCCCGACTCGTGGTAGGCGGTGCGTTCCCTTTCGTCCTCACTCATCATGATGCGACGCTCCGTACCGAGGACCACCTTCTCCAGCGCATCGGTGAAGTCGGCCATGGCTATCTTCTCGTGGCTGCGACGGGCGGCCATCAGAGCTGCCTCGTTGATAAGGTTTCTCAGGTCGGCGCCCACCATTCCCGGTGTGGAAGAAGCGATGGCGTCGATGTCGACGTCGTCGGCGAGGGGCTTGCCCCTGGTGTGCACCTTTATGATCTCGGCGCGTCCCCTCTGATCGGGGGGCGATACCGCCACCTGGCGATCGAATCGGCCCGGTCGGAGGAGAGCCTGGTCGAGGATCTCGGGGCGGTTGGTGGCGGCAATAACGATGACACCCTCGGATCCGGTGAAGCCGTCCATCTCGGTGAGGATCTGGTTGAGGGTCTGCTCCCTCTCATCGTGGCCACCCATGGCCATGCTCCCGCCACGGGCGCGCCCGATGGCATCGAGCTCATCGATAAAGATGATCGCCGGGGCAACCTTCTTTGCCTGCTCGAACAGATCTCGGACTCGGGACGCACCCACTCCGACCACCATCTCGATGAACTCCGAGGCCGACATGGAGAAGAATGGGACATCGGCCTCCCCGGCCACCGCCCTGGCGAGGAGGGTCTTACCCGTCCCGGGAATCCCGGTGAGGAGCACCCCCTTGGGTATGGATCCACCGAGCCGAGTGTACTTCTCGGGGTTGCGCAGGAAGTCGACGATCTCCACCAGTTCCTCCTCTGCGTCCTCGATCCCGGCAACGTCGTCGAAGGAGGTTCTGGCGGTCTCGGCATGGTCATAACGTTTCGCCTGGCTGCGACCCAGACCCGCCATGCCGCCACCGAGACCAGCGCTTGCCCTGCGGAATACCGAGAAGATGATCCAGAGGAGGAGGAGGGTGGGGCCGAAACCGAAGACGATCTGTTGCCACAAGGGTGGCGGGGCATCGGCTGGCTCGGCGTTGACCTCGACGTCGTTGGCGGCCAGCATTGCCAGCAGGTCATCCTCGGCGAAGGTGGGCCGTTCCGTTTGGAAACGCTCGTAGGTTTGGTCCGGGTCGGCTGCTTCCTCGTCTGGTGACGGGTCGGTTATGGCGCTTTCGAAGGTTCCCTGAATGGTGTCTCCAGTGGACACGACTTCGATGACATTGCCCTCCTCCACCTCGGAGACGAATGTCGTGTAGGAGAGGGAGAGCCGCTCGGGAGGAGACGTGAATTGGGAGAAAACGAACCAGTTGACGGCGAGCATGACCAGCACCAGCAACCAAAAGCGACTGCCGCCGGGAAGGTTGGAGAAACCCGACCGGGTCGACTTCTCATCCTCATCAGGCACGCCCTCGACCCGCCACTCCCGCGGCCTGTCGTCGTTTTGGTCGGCTCTTCTATCTCGTGTGGTCAACTTGTCTCCGAATATGCTTCCTTCTGTTCAACGGTACCGGTTGGGCGCACTTTCCGATAGACAGGGATAACGTCAGAGCATGGTCACCAACCGCGACATCATTCGTATGCTCCACGAGCTGGCAGATCTCACCACTCTGGAGGAGGAGAGTCCGCAGTCATTCAAGGTGCGGGCATACGAGAATGCCATCGGGGGAATCGAGGGGGTAAGCGGCGCGCTGGCCGAGATGTCCCAGACGGAACTCACCAAGATCAAGGGGGTGGGAAAGTCGACGGCGGCCAAGATCAGGGAGCTGGTCGAAACCTCCAAGGTGGACAAGTTGGAGCGTCTCCGTGCCGCCTATCCGCCGTCCATTGTCTCCCTCTCCAAGATTCCGGGTGTGGGGCCGAAGACACTCAAGCTAATGCGTTCCGATTTGGGGATCGAGACGGTGGAGGACCTGCAGGAGGCGATCGCCTCCGAGCAGCTACGGGAACTCCCCGGACTTGGCCCCACCAGCGAGGAGAAGATCGGGAGGGCGATCGAACGGCTTGGTCTGCACGGGAAGGATCGGCGCACCCCTATCGGGGATGCGATGGGTCTGGCCCGCGAACTTGCCGACAACCTTCGCTCCTTGCCTGGAGTTGTGGCCGCACAGCATTGTGGAAGTCTGCGCCGCTATTCGGAAACCATCGGCGATATCGACATCGTGGTTGCCTCCGACGATCCCCAACCGGTCATGGATTACGTCGCCAACCATGACATCGTGGTCGAGATCGTCGGATCCGGCTCCACCAAGACCTCGATTCTCAACCGTGACGGTCTGCAGGTGGATGTCAGGGTGGTCACCCCCGATCAATTCGGCGCCGCGACCCTCTATTTCACCGGGTCCAAGAGCCACAATATCGCACTCAGGCAGAGAGCCATCGACCGTGACCTCCTCCTAAACGAGTACGGGTTGATGGACGAGGGCAAGAAGACGGTGGCGTCGACGACCGAGGAGGAGGTCTATGAGGCTCTCGAACTGGTCTACATCCCACCACCCCTGCGGGAGGGCACCGGAGAGATAGAGGCAGCCTCCGAAGACGCCCTCCCCGACCTAGTGAACCTGGAGCACATAAGGGGGGATCTCCACTATCACACCACCCAATCGGGTGATGGACGATCCTCCTTGGAGGACATGGTCGACGCCGCCATCTCCCGCGGTTACGCCTATGTCGCCATCACCGACCATGGGGAAGACCTGGCCATCAATGGCTCCACTTCCGAGGAAATGCTGGAGCACCGCGAACGTATAGCCGGGGTCGAGGCGGACCGAGATTCGATCAGGCTCTTCTGGGGATGTGAGCTCAACATCGGCGCCGACGGCAGTCTCGACTACGACAGTGACTTCCGGGCGACCTTCGACTGGACTGTGGCTTCGGTGCACTCCCATTTCGATCTGGACCAGGCCGACCAGACCGAGAGGCTGCTGACTGCCATCTCTGATCCGAGCGTCGATGTGATCGGGCATCTCAGCGGCCGATACATCGGGCGACGACCTGGCATCGAGTTCGACGTGGACGCAGTGATCGATGCTCTGGCCGACACGGACACCG
>WHTL01000139.1 GCA_009377735.1 Acidimicrobiia bacterium | reverse complement strand
GGGTCGGCTGGCATGACCGGCGCAGCCGTGCTGGCGGCGCGTGCCGCCCTTCATTTTGGCGCCGGTGCAGTGGGCATCGTGTCCCCGGAGAGGAATACGGTGGCCGCGACTGGCCCGGAGCTCCTCACCTACCCAACAGCTGATCTCGAGACCCAGTTGGAACGATATGACGTGGTGGTCCTGGGCCCGGGTCTCGACCCGAAGTCAGAGATGATCGCCACCGTATTAGCCGGGGCTCAGCGGGTTGTGGCCGACGCCGGTGCTCTCAATCCGGCAATTGATGTGAGATCGGGTGGTACCGAACTGGTGCTCACTCCCCATGCAGGTGAGTTTGCCCGTTTGACCGGGCAATCGGCCGGTCCCGATTCCGCTCGTGAGCTGGCCGCGGAACTTGGCGCAACGGTGTTGCTCAAGGGTGCCCCCACCATCGTCGCCCACCGTGATGAGGCTCCAGCCGTCGTTGCCAGCGGCGGCCCGGAGCTGGCAACGATAGGCACAGGAGATGTCCTTGCCGGGATGATCGGTGCTTTGTGGGCGCGTGGGTTGCCCGGTCACGTCGCCGCCAGGAGTGCCGCCTTCTGGCATGGCGTTGCCGGCGCTGATCTGGCGAGGTCGGAAACCGTCACTGCCGACGTTTTGGCACGTCATGTGGGACGATTCGCCCAATGAGACCCACTTGGGCTGAGATAGACCTCGATGTGCTGCGTGGCAATGTCTCCCGCGTGGTCGATGTGGTGGCACCTTCGAGTGTTTGCGCTGTGGTGAAGGCGGACGCCTACGGACACGGCGATGTTCCCGTTGCCGAGGCCGCGCTGGACGCCGGTGCAACCACTCTGGCGGTAGCGCTAGTCGAGGAGGGGATCAGACTTCGGGAAGCCGGGATCGACGCTCCCATCCTGCTGCTCTCGGAGCCTATGGTGGAAGATCTGCCCACGGTGGTCCGTTGGCGTCTGATACCCACCATCTATCACGAGGAAACCCTGGACTCTCTCAGCGACTCGTTGGACCAATCGGAGCCGTTATCGGTGCATATCAAGCTCGACACCGGGATGCATCGGGTGGGAAGCACTTCGGCAGAGATGGAACGGATCAAGTCACGGGTGGTCGGCGACCCCAAGCTCTCCCTCGGCGGGATCTGGACCCATTTCGCTGTGGCCGACGAGGACGAAGACTTCACCAATACGCAGATCCAGCGTTTTCGCGATGCCCAGGATGGCAGCGGAGTGCCCACCCATCTCGCCAACACCGCCGGTGCCTTGGCGTTTCCGGGTGCCCGCGCCGAAATGGTCAGACTCGGGATCGGGATGTATGGATACCATCCATCGGAAGCCACGGAGGGGGTGGTGGAACTGGAGCCAGTCATGCGACTTGTATCACGAGTTACACACGTCGCCAGGCATCCCGCGGGAACCAGGCCGTCCTATGGGCGGCGGCGGCCCCTCCCGTCGGATGCGACGGTGGTCACCGTGCCCATCGGGTATGCCGACGGCGTGCCACGCATCCTCTCTGCCCGGGGTGGCGAGGTTCTGATCCGGGGGCGGCGCTTCGCCCTGGCGGGGACGGTGACCATGGACCAGATCGTTGTCGATGTTGGCGACGAGCCGGTCGAAATCGGCGACGAGGTGGTTCTCCTCGGAACGCAGGGAACGGAGCGCATCACAGCCGACGACTGGGCGCGGGCCAACGACACCATCTCCTATGAGATCGTGTGTGGGGTCGGTCCCCGCGTTCCCCGTCGATATCTCGAGGGAGGCAGCGTCTCGACAACCGGTGCTGGGGAACATGGGGTGGATACGGGCGGCGAGGGTGCCGCGGGTGTGCTCCTGTTCGACGGTGGCAAGGGGCGAGGTCTGACCCGTACGACCGTGGTCGGTGTCAGCCCCCACGAATCCCCAGCGGTTCGCGACGGCGAGGCCGACGCCATCGAACTAACCGATGACATGGTGGCGGCGACCCATTGTGTGGTCGTGGTGGAAGACGACGGGGTATCGCTGGTCGATCTGGCCTCACCAAACGGCACCGTCGTATCCAGAGGCGAAGATAATCACTGGCTGGAGTCGGAACGGCCGTTTCCTTTGACCGATGGTGATGTCCTCCTCCTCGGACGACAGAGAATCACCTACCGGGAGAAACAGACGTGAGCCTGACGGACATCGAGGGCTTCCGCGTTGGACACGCCACCGACCATGAGGCCATGACCGGGTGCACGGTGATATTGCCCCCGGCCGACAATGTCACCGCGGTGGAAGTGCGCGGTGCCGCCCCCGGCACGAGGGATTTGGCCCTTCTCGGACCGGGTATGACAGTGCGCTCTGTGGACGCCATCCTCCTCTCCGGAGGCTCCGCCTATGGTCTGGCGGCTGCGGACGGGGTGATGACCGAGCTGGAGAAGCAGGGTGTGGGCCATATCGTCCCCAATGGGGTGGTGCCAATCGTCCCTGGCGCAGTCATCTACGACCTTATGGTGGGCGATCCGAAAGTGAGGCCCGACGCCGAGATGGGTCGGACGGCCCTCCTCTCTGCCGATGGCGGTCCCATCCAGACGGGGCGAGTCGGGGTGGGTGCGGGGGCGACCGTGGGAAAGTGGCGGGGTGAGTTGATCCCCTCCGGGCTCGGTGGCGCAACCGTCCGGGTCGGGGACGCCATCGTGGCTGCTCTCGCCGTCACCAACGCAGTTGGGGATGTCTTCACCCTGGAGGGAGAGGCTCTCACCGGCGGTGACATCGTTCCCGATCCGATCGACAGCGCCGGAGACGCATTGGCAAACACCACCCTGGTAGTGGTCGCCACCAACGGAACCATCACTCGGGAGGATCTGAGCCGGGTGTTGGTTCGTGCTCACGATGCGCTGGCGGTGACTATCCGCCCTGCCCACACCGGGTCGGATGGCGATACGATCTTTGCGGTTTGTACCGGTCAGACAGAGGCGGATCACGAGATTGTGGCATCGGCGGCTTTCGTGGCGGTGGGACGCGCCATCGAGGATTCGGTGAGGTCGGCGCCCGCAGACAACGGCTGAAGGATCGGGTGACATCCAATACCATGGGACCGGTGAGCACGGAGTTGCAAGAACTGCGGATCGAGGCGGAGTCATGCACGCGGTGTGCCCTGTCCGAAACCCGCAACAAGGTGGTTTTCGGCGAAGGCTCTTCGCATGCGGATGTCATGTTCGTCGGCGAGGCGCCGGGCAAGGACGAAGATCTCAAAGGCAAGCCCTTCGTGGGTGCTGCTGGCAGGCTGTTGGGTGAGCTGCTCGAGGAGATAGCTCTCGGTCGTGACGAGGTCTACATCGCCAACGTGCTCAAATGCCGTCCTCCGGGAAACCGCGATCCCCGGCCGGAGGAGATCGACTGTTGCAAAGGGTATCTGCAACAGCAACTCGAGATCATCTCCCCCAAGGTCGTGGTGACCCTGGGCAACTTCGCCACCAAGCTCCTGTTGCGCACCGAGACCGGTATCACCAGGATGCGCGGCCGGCGGTACGAGTGGTGGCGCGACACCATTCTCATCCCGACCTTTCACCCCGCGGCCGCTCTCCGTGGTAGTAGCCGTCTCCCCGACATGAGGGCTGACTTCGAACTGATCCGTCTCACCCTCGAGGAGACAACCGATACCTCGAATGAAGAGGATGCGCCCTGCCCAACCCAGGATCCCGTGCAGGACAAGCTGTTCCCGTGAGAGGTTTCAATATCAGCAGGGGCGAGGGTGACACGATCGCGCAGGCGGGGAGGCTCGCTGCCGCCCTCCGTCCGTCACCCGCCACGGGCTGGCGCCTGTGACCGTATATGTCAGCAGGGGGGAGGGTGACACCATCGCACTCGCGGGAAAGCTCGCTGCTGCTCTCGGACCCGGGGACGTGGTGGCATTAGTGGGGAAGCTGGGATCGGGCAAGACCCGATTCGCCGGTGGCGTTGCCTCCGGTCTTGGTGTGGAGGGAGTCGTGGCCAGCCCCACCTTTGTGATGATGCGCGAGTACTGCAGTGGTCTCGTGCCCTTCATCCACGTTGACGCCTATCGAATCGGGTCATCCCTCGAGTTCGAGGATCTCGATGTGTGGGAGTCGGCCCGCGATGGCGTCCTGGTGATCGAATGGGCCGACCTGGTTGCAAGGGAGCTTCCGCCCAATCGACTGGATGTTCTCATATCGCCGGACCATGCCGGGGGTCGTACCATCACCATCGAGCCACGGGGTACGTGGCGAAATCGGTCCCTACCGGATCCCATATGAAGATCCTCGCAATCGAGACATCGACACCCGGATCGTCGGTCGCCCTGTCCGACGAGACCGAGATCGTGGCAACGGCATCGCACACCGACCGTCGCGGCCACTCGTCCTTCCTGGTGCCTGCGATGGAGTTCTGTTTCGATCAGGCCGGTTGGAATCCCGATGTGATCGACGCAGTTGCCGTCGACGTCGGTCCCGGGCTCTATACGGGGATAAGGGTGGGGTTGGCGACTGCACAGGGGATTGCTGCCGCTCTCGGTGTGCCGGTGATCCCGGGGACGTCGCTCGATCTCATTGCGTGGGATGCCAAGACCGGTCGTCGCCATATTTGGTCGGTGGTGGATGTGAGACGTGGCCAGGTCGCAGTCGCCTCCTATGTGCCCGTACCCGGTGGGGTGATCCGCGACGCTGCACCGGAGTTGATCACACCCAACGAGTTGAAGGGGTTGTTGGAGTCCGATAGGGCGGAGATACTCCTGGTAGGCGATATCGGAGCCCTGGGCGACCATCTGGTCACGGGGATGAGTCGGGTGAAGGTAGGAGGACCCCGCTATCCATCGGCGTCCGTTCTGGCGCTGGTAGGTCTGGGCAAGCTGGAACGCGACGAGTTGCCGGCAGCAACCGATATTCGTCCGCGCTATCTACGAGATGCCGATGTCACGATGAACCGTGACCTGTCAGTGGAGAGCGGCCCGTGGGATCGGGTTCTGTGATGAAGACGGTCAAGGGTGTGGAGATCCGCCCATTTGTTGTCGGTGACATCGAGCGGGTGCATGAGATCGAGACGGCCGTCTATCCGACGCCGTGGTCGACCCGGGTGTTCCAAGACGAGTTGTCGGCACCCGGCCGAACCTATCTAGTGGGGGAATCGGATGGTCGCGTCATCGGCTTCGGAGGTCTGATGGTGATCTCCGACGAAGCGCATATCACCACCGTGGCCGTGGATCCCGACGCCCGGGGCGCCGGTGTCGGCAAGTGTCTCATGCTGCGTCTTGCTGAAGCCGCGATCGATATGGGTGGGTCCAGCCTCACCCTGGAGGTGAGGGTGTCGAACGAAGCGGCGAGACGTCTGTATGGCCGGTTCGGGATGGCGCCGGTCGGGCTACGGAAGCGCTACTACGGCGATGAAGACGCCTTGATCATGTGGGTCCATGACATCGATGGAGAGGATTACCGGGAGCGTCTCGATGAGCTCTGGGGGGAGCTGTGAACCCGGTAATCCTCGGGTTCGAGACGTCGTGTGACGAGACCGCAGTAGCCGTGGTGCGTGGAACGGAGATCCTATCCAACGTGCTCTCTTCACAGGTGGAGATCCACGCCCGATTCGGTGGTGTTGTGCCCGAGGTGGCCGCCCGGGCGCACGTCGAGGCGATTCGTCCGCTCACCCATCAGGCTCTGCAGGAGGCTGGCGTGCATCCAGCCGATCTCGACGGCGTCGCCGCCACCTCCGGTCCCGGGTTGGTGGGTGCATTGCTGGTTGGCCACTCCTTTGCCAAGGCCACCGCCTGGACCCGTCAGCTTCCCTTCGTCGGTATCGACCACATGGAAGGCCACCTAATGGCTCCCCGGCTCCAGTTTCCCGATTTCCGGCCGCCTGCCGTAGGGCTCTTGGCGTCGGGTGGGCATTCCCAATTGGTGCATGTCACCGAATGGGGTGAGTACGAGATCCTGGGTCAGACGATTGATGACGCCGCCGGCGAGGCCTTCGACAAGCTGGCCCGGGTGATGGGTCTCGGTTTCCCCGGTGGACCCGCCATCGACAAGATGGCAGAGACGGGAGACCCAGAGACCGTCCGTTTTCCCCGGGCCCTGCCCGACCGTCCCTACCATTTCTCGTTTTCGGGGCTGAAGACGTCGGTGATCACCTTTCTCGACAAGGCGGTCGCCCGCGGCGATCTTCCCAGCCAGGCGGATGTCGCCGCCTCGGTGCAGGAGGCGATAGTCGATGTCCTTGTCGACAAGACCTTCAGGGCGGTGGACGACACCGGTGTCGGTGTGGTAGCGGGAGGAGGGGGCGTCCTCGCCAACAGTCGTCTCCGGCATCGTTTCGTCGAGGAGGCGGACAAGAGAGACATCATGCTGTGTCTTCCTGACCCGATCTTGTGTACCGACAACGCCGCCATGATCGGGGTGGCCGGTGCCCACTGGTTAGGTCGCGGTCGCATCACCGACTGGGCCGAGAACGTGGATCCGGGGAGGGTGCTGGGCATTTGAGCCGATCCCCGTGTGGTAAGTACCACTGGTACCACAATAGTAGTATGTTGGTACCAGAGGACTGGTAGCAATGGCGCTAAACATCAAAAGCCAACGGGTTCACGAGATGGTGAAGCGACTCGCATTCATCACCGGCGAGTCGCAGGCCGAAGCAGTTGGCAATGCGGTCTCGGAGCGACTGCTCCGTCTTGAACACGAGGATAAAGCGGCGAGGTTGCTGGCGATTGGACGACGCGCAGCAGCGAGAATGAGTCCAGAGTTGCGGAGCATCGATCATGACGAGCTTCTGTACGACGATGCTGGGCTGCCCAAGTGATCGCTGACACGTCGGCTCTCATCGCCATCCTCAGGAACGAAGACGACGCCCACATATATGCGGAAGTCATCGCCGGTCATGATCGGGTAAGCCTCTCGGCTGCCTCGTATCTCGAGTGCGGGGTTGTGATCGACAGCGACCGGGACCCAGTGTTGTCCCGCACGGTGGACGAACTGATTAGCGAGAGTGAGATCGCCATCGTATCGGTCACCGAGGCGCAGGCCAGAATCGCACGTCAGGCGTATCACGACTTTGGAAAGGGGAGTGGACATCCGGCCCGGCTCACCTTTGCGGACTGCTTCTCCTATGCCCTAGCGGTCGACGTCGGTGAGCCGCTCCTCTGGAAAGGAGACGACTTTGGCCATACTGGCTTGAGATCGGGTTTGGCGGGGTAGAGGCCGTGTCCTGAATGGGTGATTATGAGTTGGCAAGGCAAATGAAATGTGTTTTTTATGCATTGCGCTACGTCGTTTGCCATGAGGTGGGTCATTCGTTTGGTCTCGATCATCATCCCAAACTGAACGGCAAGCGTCACGGATGGTCGGAGGACTGCACGATGACGGGACGGCTCACCAACTCGACAAGGTTCCCGATGGACCTACCGCTCTCAAGTATTTCTGTCCCCGCCATCGCGACAACTTGGAGTTCTACTGATCCCCGTGGCAGGAACCCCGTTCGGGGCGGAAGCGTCTAACCGAGGTACCAGACAGAGAAGCTTGGGGAGGGTCATGAGGGCGCCGTCCTCTGTTTCCGCCGCCGATCTCCGGGCGGCGCCCCAGCAGGATCCGTCCCGATGTGGGTTTCCATAACGGCTGTCATGCCTAAAGTTCAGTTGCCCCAGGATTCCACTTCGCTTCAACCAGGCATGACGACAGCACCACCGACGAGCATCACACCCTAGCTCCAGGATCGCATTGGGTGGCTGCGGCCGTCCAAGCTCATAGGATGGTCGGCTGATGCAGCCTCAGAGTCTTCTCGATCCCCGGGTCCGTCCGGTGACCTTTTCCATGGTCACCATTATCGCCATCTTTGCCTTCGAGGGTCTGGCGATCGTGGCCGCCTTGCCGTCTGTGGCCGTTGACCTCGGTGGGGTGGAATTGCTTCCGTGGACGGTCACGGGGTATCTGGTGGCGGTGGCTGTCGCCACGGCTGTCTTCGGGGGCGTGATTGATGCAGTTGGAGTGGCACCTGTGTTTCGGATTGCGGTGGTAGCGTTCGGGTTGTTCAGTTTGGCCGCCGGTTTGGCACCATCGATGGAGATCCTGGTGGCAACCCGGGTTCTCCAGGGAATAGCCGGGGGTGCCATGCAGGCGGTGGGTGGGACCCTGGTAGTGGTTGGGTTTCCTGAGCATCTGGTGGGCCGTGCCGCCGCGGCCAATTCCAACGTATGGGGTCTCTTCGGGTTTGCCAGCCCGGCGCTCGCAGCAGGGTTGTTGGTGTTCGCCGGATGGCGCTGGATCTTCATTCTGATGGTTCCGATCACGATGGTGACACTGGCCTTTGGCTGGCGGGCCCTTCCGAAGAGGGAGGAGAGACTACGTGTACGCATCGACTGGCCGGGTGTTCTCTCCCTGGTGGCGGCGGTCACATCCTTGCTGGTGGCAGTGTCCTCCCCAAGTGTTTACAGCGTCCTATGGCTGGCCGCTGCGGCATTGCTGGGAACCGTCTGGTGGCGACGAGCCGGGAGCGCTCGTCAGACCATGATCGAGCGGCGTTACATCTCCAAGACCCCGTACTCCACGCTGATCGTCGCTGTCTCCCTGACCGTTGCCGCCATGATCGGCGCCCAGACCTATCTCCCGGTGTTTGTGCGGGGTTCCCTGAATGCGACGGAGTCGGTCACGGCGTGGTCCGTTCTCTTCCTCACCCTCGGTTGGACCATCGCGGCCAATGTGGCGGGTCGTATCACCAAGTGGACTACCCCGCGGAATGTCCTTCTGTACGGGGTGACCTCTGGACCGGTCTGGATCGGACTGCTCGTTCTGGCTGTATGGCAGGGAGCGCCCATCTGGGTCATATTTGGCACCTACGTCCTTATGGGGACGGCAGTGGGGACTACCACCAATGTCGCCTGGCAGATTCTGAAGAACTTCGTCGAGGAGGGCGGCTCGGGGCGGGCCAGCTCGGCACACCAGTTCATGCGCTCGCTGGGTCAATCCATCGGCGCCGGGGTGGCCGGTGGAGCCATCCTTTTCGTCGCCTCTTTACGGCTGGACGATCTGGACTCGCTCACCGCGGCCCTGGCGGGTGAGGATCAGAGCGCTCTGGGAGTGGCTGCTGCGGCGGCCCTGGAGGAGGGGTTCCTCTGGGCCGTGGTGGCCATGTTCGTCATCCAACTGTGCTGTGCACTAGTGGTGTGGAGTCAACGACGTTTGGTCGGATGACTCCTTGCCACAGCCGTAGATCAGTTGCCTTTCGGTGACCAATCCTCGAGCTGGTCGGTGGTGCCTTCCGGCTCGTGGCTGGTCACCTGATAGGGTCCACCTTTGCTGATGAAGATGGGCTCACCCCGATGATTCGGGATGATGTTGACCGGGCCGGCGTCGGCGCCGAAAGGGAGTGACTTGTGCGAGTCGACGAGTGCAACGAAATTACCATCGGGTGAGAACACACCCCATTCCTGTGGGTAGGGGCCGGTGGTGAGCTGGTGCATCTGCGCACCCTTTCGTAGCTCCATGACGTGAATCGAATCATTCAGCGTAAATAGGACTTCGGAGCCCTTGGGGGACACACTGAGTTGGGTGGGGACCCCTTCCGCTTCGGTAAAGGTTCGTATCAGCATCAGGTGTTCGTCCCGTTTCTCGGATGTTATGTGCTTATTGGGTACCAAAGCGATGGCGGACCATTCGGGACCTTCCTGATCGGAGAGGTCGAACGAGATGACCAGGTCGTTGCCAGGTGTCCAAGCCCAGTCCACGGCCACGTTCTCAGCGGCCCC
>WHTL01000104.1 GCA_009377735.1 Acidimicrobiia bacterium | reverse complement strand
GCGGCGCCAGCCCGGCGGGCGAGGACATCGGGTGCGATCCCAGCCCCCCGATGCAGCCCGAACAACCCGAACTTCACTCGACACCTCCGATCCTGCCGAGTCGGCCAGGAGCCGCGCAGACAACGAGCACCGGACCCGACTCCACTGAGGCTACCCGGCAGCATCGCAACACCGATCACCAAAACGGGCGCACGAACGCCCATTCCGCCGAGTGCCGGGGATCGGTACGTCGGCGTGCGGTCAGGCTGCTCCTTCAATGCATGACTCCGTGGGTAGCACGGGGTCGTTGGGTCGCGAGTGTCACCACGGCTACGAGGGTCCCGAGAGAGGCCGAGCCACCCTATGGGGTCGGGCGCCTCTAGTGGGCTTGCCGCGACTTGGTGAGCGCGTGGCCGCGCCGGGTGTCGACCGGCATTGAGCCGTCGACATGCCGAGTGGGACGTAGTGTCGCCCGCCAGTGGGATGGGACCACCTTGGGGTGAGTTTCGCCAGTGGGATGGGACCACCTGTTCGCCTGTGATGGGACCACCTTGGGGGTCCGCCAGCGCCAGCGGGGTTCCCCTGAAACCGTGGAGACATGCTCTATGAGGAGCTGTGTCAGAGACACGGAGAAAGTATGACCCGGCGTTCCGCGAGGGAGCTGTCCGGATCGTGAAGGAGACGGGCAAACCGATCGCTCGGGTGGCCGATGACCTTGGTATCAACCCGGGGACGCTCGGGAACTGGTTGAAGAAGGACAGGATCGAGCGGGGTGAAGCCGAGCTGAGCACCGATGAGCGGTCCGAGTTGAACCGGCTGCGTACCGAGAACGCCGAGCTACGGATGGAGCGCGATGTTTTAAAGCGATCGGTGGTCCTGTGGGTCAAGGAGGCGATCCGATGACCGTGGCATCGTTCATCGCTACCCAAAGGACCACCCATGGTGTTCCCCACGCCGTGTCGTGTCGGGTCTTGAAGGTGTCCGAGTCCTGGTTCTACAAGTGGCGGGACCGCCCCCCGACACCCCACCAGGCCCGTCGGGCCCGTCTCGACGCCGCGGTCAAGGCCTCCTTTGATGATTCGGGTGGCACCCCGGGCACCTACGGGTCGCCCCGGGTGGTCGAAGACCTCGTCGAGGCGGGTTGGAGGGTGTCGGTGAACACGGTGGCCCATCCAACGTCTCATCGTCGATCACAGGTGACGGCGTCTCCTCCACGTCGTCCATTTCGCTCTCATCAGTCATGTTGTGCTGTCCTCTCATCCTTGGCCTACCCAGGGTCGCGGATCGAACACCTCACACAAAGGATTCAACACCTCCCACCGAAAAAGCCGCCTCCGACGCCTTCCAGTGGGTGGCGTCGTAGATCCAGACGCGGTTCGGTTTCTCCTCCACCCAGTCGGGCCATGGTTTGCGTTCCGAGCGGCCCCGACGGCGAGGACGGCGAAACCGCAGGTCACGGCGTTCCAGCACCCGGCGGACATTGGAAGGGTCAGCCCAGAACCGGCCCAGCCACGACCCCCGGTGAGCCAGCTTACGGTGAGACCGGTCGATATCGGCCCACTCATCAAACACCGCCACGATCTCGTCTTCCTCGTCGGGGGTGAGCCCATGAACCGGGGTTGCCACCTGGAGTTCGGTCCTCGAGACCGTCCCCGGAACTGAGACGTCTCCGCCATCGTTGCAGTCGACGCGGCGGCAACTCCAGATACGAACACGCTGCCGCCGCCGACCACCCCGAGGCAACCGCCTCCTCCACCAGCTCCATCAGCCCCTTCTTGGTGACCGCTTCCACCCGCATGGGGATCCGGCCACTCAATCCCAAGGCTCTTTTCCCTCTGTGAGGGTCAGCTTCACCGCCATCTCCGCCAACGCCTTACGGAGCCGCTCCGCCTCCGCCCGGGCCTCGGCCAGCTCAAAGTCCCTCTCCTTGTCGCGCTTCCCAGGACGGGAACGAGCCAGAGCGTCCAACGCCCCCTGCCGGGCGACATCCCGCAACTTGGAAATGGTGGAACGATCCACACCAGAACGGGTGGCCGCCTCACCTATAGTGGTCTCACCCTTGACCAGTTGCATCCATATCTCATACTTCTCCTGCGGCGCCAAGAACCGCTTCCTCTTCTTCCTCGGTGGGGTACTCAAACAAGCCTCCTTCAGGCTCAGCCCAGAACCTTCCCATGCTGGCTGAATACCACCCGGAATAGCGACACGAAGTCAGCCCCATGACAAACGAACCGCCTTCGCCTTCGTCTTCTCATCGTATTTCCTTCGCATAGATGCCATCTTTCCAACAATGGAAGTGTGCATCAAACCCGGGGGGGGGGTCACCATGGGAGGTTGGTGTGATGTCGGATGTGTTGGGGGAGATTGGTGGCCCATTGTCTTCTTAAGGAGTTTGATGTTTGGCGTCGGTTCATCGGTTGGCGACTAATGTGGTGGATGCGCCCCGACGGTTTGCTACTGCTTCCAGCGGGGGTCGGCCCGAACTTCCCAAGGTTCGAGACGGCAGAGCTGGAGGTAGCGAGAGCGGCAGCTGTCGTGGTCGAACGCGGGTCTCGAATCGTTCTAGGCCGAGGCGGTCACCGGATCCTTGGGGTGATCGGCTGGACTCGGCCGGGGGGACCCTGATGTGGCGCGACCTGTTCTCGAGGGTCTGACCACCTGGTGTCTTCACCCGGATGTGGACTGGGATGCAGCACGCAGGTCGGCCGCAGCCCGGCGCACTGATCTCATTATCTCGGGATATGCGCCACACCGGCAGAGGTTGCCGGCGAGATAGTGTGTGATCTCGTCGTCGGTGGGGTTGGGGTTGTCCCTGAGTAGCTGCGTCGTCGAGACGATCATGCCCGGTGTGCAGAATCCGCATTGAAACCCGGACTCTTCGATGAAGGCCTGCTGCACGATGCCTAGATCACCAGGAGTCCCGAGCCCTTCGACGGTCTCGACGGTCGAGCCGTCGGCGAGGCGGGCAAAGAAGATGCAGCCGGCCACGGTCTTGTGATTGACGAGGACCGTGCATGTTCCGCACACCCCTTGCCCACAGCTCTCCCTGGCGCCATACAGGTGGTTCCGGCGCAAGACCTCAAGAAGGGTGTCACCCGCCTCGGCGGGGAGCTGCACCGGCTGTCCGTTCAGTTCCAGGCTTATCCGGTCAGTTCCCATCGGCGGTCCCCTGCGTCGAGGTCTCTTGAAGAGCGGTCCAAATCACCTCATCGGAGATGGGCAGCTTGCTGACCCGGACCCCGACGGCGTCATGAATGGCGTTGGCGATCGCGGGTGAGACGGCGAACGTGCCGGTCTCGCCGACTCCCTTGGCCCCGAACGGCCCTTCCGTTTGGTCCGGGATGTCCATCGAGACCGATATGCCCTCTAGCTCCCGAGGGATGTCGAGGATTCCGGGAATCTTGTAGAAGGCCAGCCCGGGATTGGTCAGCTGGCCGTTGTCGAAGATCATCTCTTCGGTTCGGGTCATCCCCATCTGCATGATTGCTCCACCGGTCAACTGGGTGCGGACGATCTCCGGGTTGATGGGTTCGCCGGAATCTCCGATGACTACCAGCCTGTCTATGGTCAGGGCTCCTGTCTCGAGTTCTATCGAGACTTCTGCCCCAACCGCGCCCAGCATCCAAAACGCAGTGACGTCGGACGATTGACCCGTGTCAGGATCGGGTGGTAAGTAGCTCGGAGTAAAGGCACCGCGACCAATAATGTTGCCGGCCTGCATCCCGAAATGCCTCGCCATCAGATCCTGGGTCGACATCTGTTGACCATCCTGTGTGCGTACGAAGCCCTTGTCGAAGAAGACGGTCTCCGGACTCGTCTCCAGATACTTGACTCCGAGTGCCAGCAGCTGGCTCTTTACGTCTTCGGCGGCCTCGAGCAGGGCATTGCCCATGTGGTAGAGCGACCGTGAGCCGAGTGTTCCCATGTCGTAGGGAGTGATCGCGGTATCGGGATGGATGACGGTGATCTCCTCGGCATCGAGTCCAAGGACCTCACCGACGATCTGGGCATAGGCAGTGTCAGATCCCTGCCCCATGTCGGTGGTCCCGCACAGTACGGTGCAGCTGCCGTCACCTGAGACCGAGATGACACCAACGGAGGTGGAGGGCGTGATGACGGCCTTGATGCCGACCGCCACACCACGACCTTTGGCTACATTCGGGTTGTTGCTCTGTAACGGCTCGTCCCAATGTATGGCGCTTCGGAGGGCATCGAAGACCTCTTGTGTTGCCAGGCCTGTCATCTTGGTGCCCGTGGCATGAACCTGGTCGTTGCGCAGCAGGTTCCGCTCACGAAACTCGAGTGGGTCCATCTTCATCCCTCGTGCGATCAGATCGGCCTGGCATTCGTACGCCCAAGCAACCTGAGGGACGCCGAAGCCCCGAAATGCTCCCGCGGGCGGCATGTTCGTGTAGACGCATTTTGACGTCATGGAGACGTTCTCGATGTCATAGGGACCTGCAGAGGTGAAGCCGGTCTTCTGAGCGACGCGTGGGCCGATATCCGCATATGCACCCGTATTCCAGGTGACGTCGCAATGGCGAGCGACGATTGTTCCATCGTCCCGGACGCCCGTCTTCAGTTGGATCGTTGTGGCGTGTCGGGTGATTGCCACGAACTGCTCCTCCATGCTCAGAGCAATTCGCACGGGTCGTCGGGTCAGCATCGTGCACACCGCGGCCAACGGCTCATTCCTCGGATACAGCTTCCCGCCAAACCCGCCCCCGAGGTGGGAGGTTCGGACCCTGATCCGGTTCTCGGGCACTCCGAACAGACGCGCTAACTCGATTTGCACGATCGACGCGTTCTGGGTGGCACTATGGACTGTGATGATCCCGTCATCGCTGACTTCACCAATGCTGACTAAAGGCTCCATTGCAGCGTGCGCCGTGGGCGGCGTTTGAAACGTGTGATCGAACACGTGATCGGCTTTGGCCAAGGCCTGCTCGACGTCACCCCTATGCAACCGGAATTCGAAGGCGATGTTGGTATCTTGCCGGTTGGCTAGTTTTTTCAGATCGGTGAACAAAGCGCTCGCCTCTACTCGTTCATGCACGAGCGGAGCGTCCGGCTGGCAAGCCTCGATCTCATCGAAGACCGGAGGCACCTCCTCGTATTCGACGTCAACCAGAGCTACCGCCTCCTCAGCCGCGCGCTCCGATTGGGCGATCACACACGCGACCGGTTCACCGATGAATCTGACTTTGTCTATCGCAAGCACTGGCTGGTCATGGAAAGCTGGTCCGTAGTGGTCCGCGGCCGTAACGGTGCTCACCTCCTCGGCCGTAACGACTGTGATGACGCCAGACAATGATAGGGCAGCGGATGTATCGATCGCGGTGATACGGGCATGGGCGAACGGGCTTTGCACGATCTTGCCGTGCAGCATCCCGGGAAGCGCGAGGTTGTGGATGTAGTCGGTCGTCCCAGAGACTTTGGCCTCACTCTCCCGACGTGGCAGCGATCTACCGATCTGGCCGTTTGGCATCTTGTCATTCACTCCTGTCGTTCAATGTCACCGATCACCGATTCCAGGGCTAGGCGAAGATTGGTAGCCACCAGCCGGCGCTGATAAGCCGGCGAGGCCATTCCTCCCTCCTTGTAATCGAGGGTATCAGCAGCGTCCTCGGCGACCGACCTGATATCCCTTGCCGATGGCTCCGAGCCGGTAAGTGACGCCTCCACCGTCGGTAACAGTTGGGCGTGGTCCGAGATCGCGCCCACGGCGGCCGTGACCGTCTTGATCGATCCGCCCTCGAATTGAGCGAGTACAGCTATGCCCAATAGTGGCCAGTCGTCGACTGATCGGGCCGTCACTTTACGATACGTGCCGCGGTGGTCGCCGAGTTGGGGGATACGGGCTTGTGTGACTAGCTCATCTGGCTCGATGGCGGTGTGGTAGTACCCGAGGAACACGTTCTCAGCAGGGATCCAACGCTCACCTCGGCGACTGCGTGCCTGTACTTGGGCATTGAGGGCGAGAAGGACCGGTGGCAGGTCCATTTGCGGTGCCCCATGAGCGATAGCTCCGCCGATCTGTGCCACGTTTCGGAGTCGGATGGTCGCTAATCGCTTCAGCGACTCGTGCAACATCGGAGCTTGGGTCTCGACATCGGGAGAGTCCTCGACGTCTCTCAACGTCGCCGTCGCCCCGATCTGTAGGCCCCCGTCGGGTAGAGCCCGAATGGCCGAGAGATCGCGGGCGATCCGTCGCAGACTCACCAGCTTCGTCGGCTGAAAGAACCCGTACTTCATCATCAAGGCGAGGCCGGAACCGCCTGAGATCGGTCGAGTGGTCTCGTCACCCTCGGAGAGGACAGCTAGTGCTTCGTCGACAGTCTCGGGCTCAATCAGATCGAAGGGCATCTGATCCTCGACTATCTGGGCATGCGATATCGTGGGTCTTCGCAGATCTACGATACCAAGCGGTATGCGTCCTTCCGATCGCCTTGGCACATCCAGCAACTGTTAGCATTACACTCGACAATGACACAAGTTATTGACACATGTCAACTAAATCTGTCCCCATGAGGTCCTTCTGGGACGGATCCTCCAACAATTTCCGGGCGATCCTTGAGCACTTCGAGAATGTCGGGCGTCTGGCGCGGATCAAAGTTGAGGTGGATCCCATTTTCGAGATAGCCGCCGTCTGCAGACACATGGAGCAGGCACCAGATTGGGGTCAACATGTCGTTTTGTTCGAGAACGTCAAGGGAAGCGAGTTCCCGATCGTAGGAAATCTGTGCGACACACGAGACAAACTCGCCTTCGCCATGGGTACCTCCACTCGAGAGTCGGTCAATCGGATCCTGGACGCGATGACTCGCCCGATCCCGGTTCAACTGGTCGACGAAGCTCCATGTCATGAGGTAGTCATCACCGAGCCCGATCTCGGTGTCCTTCCTATTCCCACGATGTCGGAGTTCGATGGGGGCCCCTACATAAGTGCCGGGCTCCATTTGACCTCCAACCCTCTGACCGGTGTTCGAAACGCAGGCATTCAGCGCAATCAAGTCCATGACTCCGACCTGCTCGGGATCTACATGGCGCCGACCCACATGCTGCAGCACTATCTGGCTGCGAAGGAGGCGGGATCTCCACTCCCAGTCGCCATAGCGCTCGGCGTGCACCCGTCACTCTTGGTCTCCTCCCAACTCCGCTTGCCGTTCGACACCGACGAGTTGGCGGTGGCGGGTAGCTTGATGGGCGAGGCCGTGCGCATGGTTCCCTGCGTCACCATCGATGCCGAGGCTCCGGCAGATGCCGAGGTAGTGATCGAAGGGGAAGTCCTTCATGACACAACACGCCTCGAGGGTCCGTTTGGCGAGTTCGCTCGTCTGTACGGTCCCGAGCGAGAGCTTCCTGTGGTCAAGGTCCGGGCGATCACTCACCGCAGGGATGCGCTGTACCACAATGTAATGTCCGCTTCCTCTCCCGAGAACGTGACTTTGGGTGCAGTAGGACGAGAGCCGTCGTTGTTGAGTGCCCTTCGTTCTAGCGTACCGACGGTGCGAGCCGTGAGAATCACGATCGGAGGCGGCGCCAACTTCCATGCCATCGTCGCCATGCAGAAGAACTTCGAAGGAGAGCCCCAGAAGGTCGGTTTCGCGGCATTCGCAGCCCAAGATCTACTGAAACACGTCTATGTGGTGGATGAAGACATAGACATCTTCGACGATGAGGAGGTCCACTATGCGTTGGCGACCCGTATGGACCCTGCTCGGGATATGCATGTGATCGAGAACGTAAAAGGTAATCCCCTGGACCCCGTCTCGGTGGAGTATGGGCCCGGCCGAGCGGTCGTCAACAAGATGATCATGGACGCCACCGTGAGGATCGGATCCGAGGTCAAATATCGACGAGCCGAGGTGCCAGCGGAGGTGATGGAGCGCGTCGGTCAAGATTTTGATCGATATCTCACCGATGAGTGAGCCACGGACACAGACCCCGCGACCGGGATATCGGTCACGCACTGATGTGAGCCGGATTCCGCAGTTACGACCGGAAGATGTCCCGTAGCTGGAGGATCCCTTCGAGACCAAAAGAGCGATCCTTTGCGTTCATTCCCAACAGTGCGCTGATCATAGCCCGGTTTCCGGCTTTGGCGAGGATATATCGGAATGTTGACCGAAGCTGTGGCGTCGACGCGCGGCTCGCATCTGGTCTGTCCAGCCTGGTCTTTCTCGGGGCCAGTACCGGGCCGGATGCATGTACTGCGTCGCTCACTCTGCTCCCATGGCCAGAACGCCGAACGCTCGGCCCTCCGGCTTGCGTTTGCCAGCGGACTCAGCCCGTCTGCCGTGACTGACAAGGATTTCGCCGAGCTCTGTCAGTTTTTCGATGACGACGCCATCGTGGAGATCGTTGATGTCAGTGCTCTCAGCGGCTTCATGAATCGGTGGAACGCCACTATGGGAACGGAGCTTATGGAGAGTCCCAGGGACATTGCCGAGCGTCCGCTATCCGATCACGGATGGCACGTCGGTCCTCATGGACAGAAAGATGTGTCTGGGGGAGGGACCGTAGCCCAGCGAGAACATCGTCGGAACGGTGAGAGCCTCGGGCGCTCTTGACGGGGTTATCTTTTTCAAGTACCGTACTTTAGTGTTGTAATGTTGAGGAAGCGGACTTGAGGTAGTGATGTGTCGTTGTTAATCGCCGAAGCCGGTGAAGAAGACTTTAAGCAAGCTCTTGGGTCTTTCACCTCCGGGGTTACGGTCGTCACGTTTTGGGCTAGTGAGGGTTGGCCATGTGGAATGACAGCCAGCTCCTTTTCGTCCGTGTCGGTCGATCCCCTCTTGGTGCTCGTCTGCGTGAACCGGGACGCTCGCACTTATGACGACGTATTGAGACAGCGACGGTTCGGTGTCAATATCCTTGGTAGGTCGGGTGTCGAGATCTCCAGCCAATGTGCCCGTCCAGGGGAGGACAAATACCTGCTCGACGAATGGCTGGATCAAGATACATCTTCAGAGGCACCACCTGCGCTCGTGGACGCGATCGCCTATCTTGACTGCACATTGCACTCTGATGTCCCCGCCGGCACTCATTCCATAGTCGTTGGCAGAGTTCGGGCCATAGGGCTTGCCGACGGTGGGCCGGTCGACAATCCATTGGTCTATTTTCGAGGTCAGTACCGGGAGTTGAAGACCGTCGAGTCCATACATGCATAGGCTCGCCAACCGGAGTTCATAGGAAGGACTTGTTTTGATATGACGCGAACCGGTAGCCAATACCGCCAGGGACTGAATGATGGCCGCACGATCTTCATCAACGGCGAGAGGGTCGGAGACGTAGGAAGCCACAGAGCCTTCAGCCGTGCTGTCGACTCGATAGCAGCTCTCTACGACCTGACCAACGAACCGGCTACCCGGAAGCACGTGACTTACCCGTCCCCCAGCACTGGCGAGCCGGTCAATGTGGCCTACATGATCCCGCGCTCCCGTGAAGATCTAAGGCACAGAAGGGAGGGTCTCCGAGTTTGGTCGGAGTCGACCTTCGGTCTCATGGGGCGGAGCCCGGACCATGTCGCTGGTTTCCTCGCGGGATTCGCCGCCGCTCCCGAGCTCTTCGAGGAAGTGAACAAAGAGCACGCCGACAATCTGCTCAAGTTCTACGAGTGGGCTCGAGACGAAGATCAATACCTAACATATGTGATCGTTCCACCCCAGATTGATCGTTCGAAGCCTGCCCACAAACAACAGGATCCACACCTTTATGCAGGAGTGAAAGAGGAGCGGGACGACGGCATTGTGGTCGCTGGTGCCCAGATGCTCGGCACCGCAGCTGCTATCTCGGATTGGATACTCTTGAGCTGCATCGTCCCGCTTGGAGAAGGGGATGAGCGGTATGCCAATACTATGGTGGTCCCCCTCGATTCGCCCGGTCTGAAGATCTACGCGAGAAGGTCCTACGCCGATGCTGCGACCAGTGTCTTCGATTACCCTTTGGCGAGCAACTATGACGAGAGCGATGCACTCGTCGTGTTCGATGAAGTCTTCGTCCCATGGGAGAACGTCTTCGTTTATCAGAGTCTGGAACTCGTGAGGGATCAGTGGTGGAAGACCCCATCACATGTCTTGGGAAACAGTCAGGCGCAGATTCGCTTATGGACCAAGCTTGACTTCCTGGTCGGGATCGCCAAGGCGGTCGCCGAGATGAATGGATCGCTGAAGGCGCCTCCGGTGCAGAGCATGCTCGGCGAGCTCGCCAGCTACGCCACTCAAGTGCGCTCACTCGTACTCGCTCAGGAGGCAAATGCGAAGGTCGACGAGAACGGTGTCTACTGGCCCGGGGTGGAAGAAGTCCACGCCTGCTCTGCGATCCAAATCGAGCTGTACCCGCGTATGGTCGGCATGATTCGAGAGCTGTGCGGTGGTGGTCTCATTCAACTGCCCTCATCGCGGGATGACTTCTTGAATCCCGAGGCGTCAGCTGATATCGAGCGATACATCCAATCGCCGGGATATCCGTCTCGAGAAAGGGTGAAGCTACTCAAGTTGGCGTGGGACATACTCGGCTCGGAGTTCGCCGGTCGACAGCTGCAATACGAGCTGTTCTATGCCGGCGCACCCCATCTCGTAAAGAGCAGGGTCTTCAACAACTACGACTTCGCCCGGTCCGACGCCCTGCTCGACGAGGCGCTCACCCGATATGACCTCGATACCTAGCATGGGTCATTCGCCAGGATCCAGGCAACCCAAACCGGGGCATCGACGCCGATCGCCCATTCGGCGCTCGAATATCTGATGTGATGACCACCGATAGCTCCCAGACCCAAAGCGTCGATCTTCACCTAGTAGATGCCGTGACCGGCGAAACACACGATGTTGTCGCCGGACGATTGGTTGTAGCGGGGTTCACCGGCCGCGACAAGTCAGGCGTGGAAGGGCATCTGGAGGAACTGCAGGCGCTGGGTGTGCCTGTGCCGGACTCTACTCCGGCATTCTATGAATTGGATCCTTCCCTGCTGACGACCGCGGACGTTATCAAGGTCGATGGAGCGATGACTTCGGGAGAAGTGGAACCTGTCATGGTAAACGCGAACGGCCAATGGCTGCTTTGTGTCGGCAGCGATCACATGGACAGGGAGATTGAACGGTCCAGCATCGAGATGAGCAAGGCGGCCTGCCCCAAGATTATCAGTTCGAGCTGTGTTCGGGTCGGGGCGCTCATGGATTGGGATGGAACACGAATTCACAGTTGGTTGGACCAAGAGACGACCCCATATCAGGCTGGGTCACTGGCCGAGCTACTTTCGTTGTCGACCCTTCTCGATGGCGCCAGCGAGACTGTGGGCACCTTGGGTAATGGCGCCGTCATGTTTCTCGGGACTGTCCCGATTGTTGACGGGCGGTTACGCGCCTCGGCGCACTTCGCCGGTGAGCTAAACATTCCCGACGTTGGTGAGCCCTTGAGTGTCTCTTATCGGATACTTTAAACCTCAGAGTCACCGTAGATGTCGAACGGGAAAGAGACGGACATGAAAAAACCTGAACGCGAGTTTTTCGACACTGATGAGGTGGGCTGGACCCCTGTCGAGCCGGGCGTTCCAGGGCTCACCGAGCGGTTGTTGGCTTCGGACCAGGAGTCAGCGGTTGCCACCAGAATGCTCAGGTTCG
>WHTL01000146.1 GCA_009377735.1 Acidimicrobiia bacterium | reverse complement strand
TGTCGTGATCATGGAGCGCATCTAAATAGGAAGAAGACTTGACCCAACCAATTCTCCCCCACCCCCGTGTAGGGGCCGGGGACATGGGTTGACGGCTCAGCCGTCATGGCGACGGCCCTGAGCTAACCAGTGTCTTCTAGGCCCCTGATGAGGAAGCTGGCCATTTCCGCTCGGGTGACGTCGTCACCGGGGCAATAGCGTGTGTTGTCGGGTGGGTTGCATCCGATGGTTATCCCCGCCTCAGAAATAGCGGTGATGTCCTCGACGAAAACCGAGTCGGCGGTGTCCTCGAACGGATTATCGCCGGTCGGTTCGAGATCGAAGGCCCGGGCCAAGAACCCGGCCATCTGCCCCCTGGTCACCGTATCCTCGGGGCAGTAGAGGGTGTTGTCGGGTGGATTGCACCCGATGGTTATCCCCGCCTCGGAAATGGCGATGATGTCCTCGACGAAAACCGAGTCGGCGGTGTCCTCGAACGGATTATCGCCGGTTGGTTCGAGGTCGAAGGCCCGAGCTAGGAACCCCGCCATCTGTTCCCTGGTCACCGTCTCCTCGGGGCAGTAGAGGGTGTTGTCGGGTGGGTTGCACCCAAAGGTGATCCCCCGTTCCGCGATCGCGTCGATATCCTCCTCGTGGACACTGCCATTGTCGTCGAGGAACCTGCCGAAGGGGGCGAAGAAGATGGCGCGATAGTCCTCGAACCCTTCCACGGCGGGGTCGGCGCCCACCATGATCACCTCGGCCCCATTCGAGGTCATTCCCTGTACGAACAATTCCTGGTCGGATGGGAAAACGTACCCGTCGAGATAGTTGCCGTTGGGATCGAGGAGATCGATGCTGGCCAGATAGTCCGCGCCACCACCACTATGACCGACCAGGAGGCTACCTTCCCCCAGCGTTATCAAGGCGAAGACCGCAGAGGCCTCACCCAGGTTGAGGGGTTCGGTCTCGAATTCCGGGTCGACGTCGAGGAATCCCCCCGGTTGGCGTTGATAGCGATATAGATGGACAAAAGGCTCGTCCCCGCTGGTGGTCACGGTTCCCACCACGGCACCACCGGGACCCTCATGGCCGTGAGTGGTGACGATGTCCACGGGTGCTCCCGGAACCTCGACCAAACCCGGTCCTGCCAGACCGACCGGCCCCAGGGTCCTGGTGTCCTCCGTCCCATAGAGAACGAAGTAGGCGCCATCGTCGTCGACCTGCTCCACCGCGGTGTCCTGGACATCGGTGTGCGGCTCGGCAACCTCGAACTCCGTAACTCCCGCACCCGGTTCGTAAGACCAGCTGATATCGGCGGTGCCATCCGCCGAGACGAGGATGAATCCATAAGTCCCGTCATCGAAAGAGCCGCCGTCGGTGGTGCGGTATCCATTCTTCGAGATCAAATCGGTGGCCGAGCCGTTGGGCTCCACCAGGAGAAGGTGGGCTCGTGGTCCCGGGGTGGTGATAGCCAACAGGACACCCTCACCGCTCACGGTCACCACGGCGGTCAGTTCTCCACGGGGCACGTCCGCTCCCCAATCTTCGAACCCTTCCTCGGTCACCGTTCCCACCCGTATTCCCCCCGCTTCGGTGAAGGCAACCACATCATTGCCAGACGCCTCGTCCCGGCCGACCTCGATCACCGGATTGGGCACACCCGTAGCGTCCCCGAAATCCACCACGGTGGCGTCGATCTCATCGGGAAGCTCATCCACCTGGGCAGCGGCTGGGAGAGAGACCAGCCCCATCGCCAAGATCAGGACAAGAAAAATCAAGCGGCACATGTGCCCTCCTTTATTCATGATGCCTGGTTGACTCTACCCGGGACTGCTCGGGGTTGACGGAAAGTGTTTGCACCCCGGAGGTGGCGGAACAACCGGGTCTCCTCACATGTCGATGGCGATCGCCGACCAGGAGAAGTCGGGGGCGCCGCCGGGGGTTCCGTCGAAGGGGTTGTGGTACTCCCGGAAGCCATGTTCCCTGATCAGATCGAGACTCCGGTCACGGATGGTGTCGGCCAGATCGTGACGACCGTGGCGGCGCAGACCCCGGGCGAGATACCAGTTGGCATTGAGCCAGGTGGGGCCGCGCCACACCGGGTTTCCCGGGAGTTGGTCGGGGGAGAATCCAACCTCATTGATGGCCACGCTGGGCACGGGATATTCGGTCCAGTATTCCTCCTTGTTGGTGAGGTGGGCGATGAGCCGGTCCGCCGTAGTCTCATCTAGGTCTGCGAGGACGATCGGGAAGAGTGAGCTCACTGTGTTGGTCGAGAGCCAGTTCTCATCAGAGCCAGACAGATCAAGGAACAGCCCTCTTTCCGGATCCCAGCACTTGTCCAGCAGGGATGCCATCGCCCGATCGGCCCGGGACCGAAACCGGTGCGCCGACGATTCATCTCCGGTTCGCTCCAGCTGGGAGGCGAGCACCCGCAGGTTCTCTATATAGATGGTGTTGACCATCACGTCCTCCACCACAAAGGCATCGAGATCGAAGATCGCCTCCGTTACCCGGTCCACCTCGTCATACCTGCTAGCAAGCCGATACCAGGCATCGGTCCAATCGCCGAGAGAGCTCGCCCCCAGATACTCCTGGAACTTCGGGGAGTGGTCCAGCCCGGTCTCGTCGGGGTGGACCACGGCAACCAACCCGTCGCCGTCCGGATCGCGCACCCGATCCAACCAGTCGTAGAAACGGACCGCCGAGGGCAAAATCTCCCGTAGAAACTCGTCACCGGGGCCACGGGATGTAACCGCCTCAATCGCCTCGGCGAGGAGTGGTGGCTGCATCTCATCGGTCAGCCACCGGTTGCGGAGGGCAATGGCGTAGTTGGCCACCGACTCCTCGTACCGTTCCCGCTGCCAGAAGGTGATGTGGGAGATGAAGCCGTCGTCGTGCTGGTTGGCGACCAGACTGGTCAGTTCCGACTCCGCCCGCTCAACGTCGACGTGGGCCAGGGCGATGGCGTGGAAACAGGAGTCCCAGAACCACTGGAAGGGATAGGTCTCCGACGACGGGCAGACGAAGTCGTAATCGAGCCCACACCATTCGGCGTGCCCCTGCTGGCGGTTGCGGGAGAGGACGCCCTCGACGGCGTCGACGAGCCACCCCTCGCTCACGACCCTCCCCGGATCGAGGACTCCCGCACCACGAGCCGCACCTCGAGGATCTCCTCGAAGTCTGCCCCGTCGGAGGGCGAGATTCGGTGCAGAGCATCGACGGCTCTGGCACCCAGGGCGTACATGTCCTGGGCAACGGTGGTGAGTGGGGGGTCGACGTACGCGCTGATCGGGATGTCATCGAACCCCACAACACCGACATCCTCGGGAACCCGCCAGCCCCTCTTCCTCAGGACGGACATGGCCCCGATGGCGGTGAGGTCGTTGTGGCACACCAGACCAAACGGTGGGGAGATACGACGCGCCAGACGTTCCATTGCCCTTCTCCCACCTTCCATATCGCCGGTTCCGGCCTCGGTGACAAGACGATCCCCGTCCACGACGTCACGAATGCCCACCACCCGAAGAGGACGACCGTCGGCGTAGGTAGGGCCCAGGATGGCCGCCACGGAGGGATACCCCTGATCCACAAGATGCTGAGCTGCCAGCTGTCCGCCGCGCCGGTTGTCGCTCGTGACCGAGGGAATGGGGGCACCATCGTGCTTGGTGTTCACCAGCACCACCGGGACCGGGAAGTCCGCCAACCTTTCGCGATAACGCTGGGAGAGGATTTCGGAGGCGACGATCACACCGCCTACCCGCTGTTCGGCCAGCACATCGAGGTATTGCGCCTCACGCTCGGAGTCGCCCGCCGCATTGCAGAGGAGCACGGACAGACCCATGTCGAGGGCGGCTTCCTCCGCGCCGAGCACGAGTTCCCCGTAGAAGGGGTTGGTGATGTCGGTGACGATGACACCGAGCACGGTCGTCTTTTGTTGCCGGAGCGAGCGGGCGATCGCGGAGGGTTGGTAGCCCAGTTCGGCTACGGACGCCAGTACCTTCTCCATGGTGTCCGGAGCCACCCGAGGCGAACCACTCAGGGCACGACTTACTGTGGCGGTGGAGACACCGGCTGCGTTGGCGACGTCGGAAATCGTGGGGCTCATGTAATCGATTGTATGCTCCCAGGAGTCAAGCTTCTACGGAGGTATCGGGTGGCAGACAGAATCAAGATCGGCCTGGTGGGAAGTGGTGCCGTGGCGCGTGCAGTCCATCTCCCCATCCTCACCCGCCGATCAGACCTCTTCGACGTGGTCGCCATCTGTGATCCCAGCACCCATTCGTCACAGCTGGCGGCCGAGAGATTCGGTGTATCTCGAACCCACAGCCGTCTCGATGACATGCTCGAAACCGGCGATATCGATGCGGTGATGGCAACACACTCGGGTAGTCACACACCCACGATCCTCGCAGCCTTCGCGGCAGGTTCTCACATCTTTTCCGAGAAACCGCTCGCATACACCCGAGGCGAGATCGAAGCTATCAAGACCGCCTCTGATGGTCGACAGGTGATGGTGGGTTACATGAAGGCGTACGACCCCGCGGTGGTGGCGGCAGCGAACTACCTGGCCGAACTTCCGGAGATCCGCTCGATCGAGGTGGTGGTCCTTCACCCCACCGCCGAGGCCCAGTTGTCCTCCTCAGAGTTGGAGCCACCCCAGCCGGCACCGGCCGCCGCAACGCATATTGCGCCGGACGAGAGCGATCTCCTCGAGGTGGCATTGGGCCCAGCAGCCTCGACATTGGGAGACGTGTACTCCGGTGTCCTCCTCGGAAGCATCAGCCACGACCTGGCGGTGATGCGAGCCTTGGGAACAAGTCTGGAGATGGTCGACAACGCCAAACTCTCCGAGCATGACTCGGGTCACCGCTCCGTCACCCTCACCGGTACCTCGGACGGCGGTGCCGATGTCTCCATCCGTTGGCATTATCTCCCCGAATACCCAGCGTATCGGGAGGAGGTACGATTCCACACCGACGCCGGATCGGTCGAAGTGATCTTCCCCGCCCCGTACCTGCTTCGTGCCCCCACCGAGCTCAGGGTGACCACTTCAACTGATGATGGGGCGCGCCTCACCTTGGAACGCTCCCCGGAGGAGGCGTTTGAGAGGGAGCTTGTCGCCTTCGCCGAGTTGGTGACCGCTGGTACGCCACCCAAGGACGGAATCGCTGCCGGAATGGCCGACGTGATAACCACCCAGAAGATCGCGGTCGCACTTGCCGAATCCGCTGGCATCGAGATCGGTGGCGAGGCAGCAGGCGAAACGCGGTGATGGAACCCGTTGGGGATCCGGTGGATTCGATCGGCCCTATCGGCCCCAACGAGCTGCACGTCATGACCTTCAATGTGAGAGTCGATCACGACGGCCCACCCCATTCCTGGCCGGAGCGCCACCGAGTAATCGAACGTCTGCTCACGGACGAGCAGCCCCATGTTCTGGGGACACAGGAGTGTCTCTACCACCAGGTTCGGGACGTGGCTCGGGCGCTACCGCAGCGGTACGAATGGATCGGTATGGGCCGGGAGGGTGGAAGCCGGGATGAGTTCCTCGCCATCCACTTCGACACCACTCGGCTGGAGCCGGTGGAGTTCGATCACTTCTGGCTCTCGGAGACGCCGTCGGTGGTCGGTTCAAGGTCGTGGGATACCCGCTCGGTCCGCATGGTGACCTGGGTCCGGTTCACGGACCGGCGCACCGGTCGGGACTTTGTCGTCGTCAACACCCACCTCGACGACGGCTCCGAGACGGCACGAATTCGAGGTGCCGAGTTGGTCGCCAGAACCGTCGGCGGCTTCGCAGATGACGTGCCGCTCGTCGTCACGGGAGACTTCAACGCCAACGCCGAGACAAGCACGGAGTACAACACTCTCACGATGCAGGGACACCTGGTAGATACTTGGCTCACTTGCAAGGAAAGGGGTCGTTTCTATGCCAGCTACCACGGATACGGAACTTTGCGAGAAGAGGGTGATCGCATCGATTGGATTCTCGCCTCACCAGATGTCACCACCAGGGCGTCGATGCTGAACCCGATCCGAGACCCTGCCTACCCGAGCGATCACCTTCCCTACCAAGCGGTAATCAGACTGCCGTAACCCTGTTGACCACTGAATCAGGGCCCGACATCTTCGTCCTCAAAATCGGTTGACACCCGGTCACGCCTCCACGTAGAGTCACCAGCAGCGTGTAATCGATTTCATAACTCCGTCGCGACGGTTGTCGATGAGTGGGTTACACGGGAGCAAGGGTTCACCTGCGTGTCAGCCGTGCGGAATGAGGAGGACATCGGGCCCAAGTTGGATGAAGGCATCTTGTTCACTCGACGAGGAGGAACATCATGAAGAGAGTCACGTGGCGGGCAACGGCGCTACTTACGGTGCTGATGATGGTCATGACGGCCTGTGGGGACGGGGGTGGGGGCGATACCACCACCTCGGGTGCGGATGACGCTGCGGGGACCACCGCGGCCGGCACCGAGACGAGCGCCGAAGGTGGGACCGAAACCACGGCCGCCGGAGGTACCGAAACGACCGGCGCCGCTGCGGAGGGTGAGGAGGTCCACCTCACTATCGGTGCAAATGCCGTCGTCGGGGGAACCAACACCATCGAGGCGGAGTGGTACATCAATTACGTGATCCCCACCTTTGAAGAAATGATGGCCGAGGAAGGTCGCAATGTGACCGTCGAGCACATCGAAGGTGGAGTCGACGACTACAAGACCCAGCTGGCTTTGGACCTTTCCGTCGGGGAGGGACCCGACATCTCCTCATTCGACCAGTTCTGGACGGCCGAGTTCGCCGCCGCCGGATTACTGCAGCCATTGAATGAGTTGGTTGGCCCCCAAGTTGAGGAGTGGGAGGGTTGGGAGCAGATACCCGATGCCGTTGCGGGCTCGCTCGAAGTGGATGATGTGCGCTACGGGGTCCCGGTGGGTACGGACGGACGGGTGATCTTCTTCCGCAAGGACCTCTTCGAACAGGCAGGTTTGCCCACCGACTGGCAGCCAACCTCGTGGGAGGAGATCCTCGAGGCTGCCCGCACCATCCAAACCGAACTGCCCGATGTCGTCCCGATGCAACTCAATGCCGGGGTGAATATGGAAGAGGCGACCACCCTGCAGGGTTTCGTGCCTATCCTCCTCGGAGCCGGTGGCGACATCTACGCCGACGGCGCCTGGCAGGGCGACACCCCACAACTTAGGGAAACCCTCGAGTTCTATTCCACCGTGTATAGCGAGGACCTCGGCGACACCGACATGCAGCTCCTCACCGACGGGCGCGATCAGTCCTTCCAGATGTTTGCCGAAGGCGAGCTGGCCATCCTCCTCGAGAGCGACTATCTGTGGCGTGGGGTGATATCCCCCGACGCCAACTTCCCGGTTGAGAACCGCGAAGAGGTGGTGGGATGGGCGCTGATTCCGGCGAGGGAGCCGGGTGCCGGGATCCGCGGACAGGACTTCGTGTCCGCCTCAGGAGGGACCGGACGGGTGATCAATCCGGCCACGGAGCACCCCGAGGTCGCTTGGGAGCTGATGGAGTTCATGGGATCGGAGGAGGCTCAGCTCAACTTCGTGGAGGTGGAGCCTCGCATCACGGCCAGAACCGATGTCAACGAGACCGGCATCGCCGATGATCCGATGCTCACCTTTGTGGCTGAGGAGGTCCTCCCGATCACCTGGTACCGACCTGGGTTCGAGGAGTATCCACAGGTCTCCGAAGCCATCACATTCATGGTTGAGAACGTGGTGGCGGAACGATCCTCGGTCGAGGAGGCCGCCCAGGAGTTCCAATCGACACTCGAGGGAATCGTCGGCGCCGAGAATGTGGCAAGTGGATAAACCCGAACGAGCAATGCCCAGCGGTGACCCCAACGTTCGCCCCTGGCGACCCTGTGTGGTCGGTTAGGCCGGGCCAGATCCTTATGGATCGGGGCCACCGCCCGGGACTACATCGATGACTTCCCAACAGACGGCACCCGGGACCGCGGAGCCCGACCAACTCCCGGGCGCCGACTCCGACACAGCACCGGGAGAGGTCGCTGCGATCGGCAAGAGGGGGGCGTCTGCCTTCGTGGCGCCCGCCTTGGGGCTCATCGCTGTCTTCATGATGTTCCCCGCGGTCTGGACCCTATACCTGGGTCTCACCAACTTCCGACTAACGGGCACCGCGGCGAGGGACCCGCAATTTGTCGGCTTCGACAACTTCATGCAGGCACTGAGCGATCCTCTCTTTATCAATTCGCTGTGGGTGACACTCGTCTTCGTCGCAGGCTCGGGGATTCTCGGCCAGATGGGTCTCGGTTTCACCTTGGCATGGCTATTCCGGCATTGGCGGACCCGCGTCCGCAAGGTGATAGAGGTTCTGGTGATCGTCTCGTGGATCATCCCCGGATCCGTGGTGGCGTTTCTATGGCGTGCCTTTCTCGATGGGCAGGAAGGAACCCTCAATGCCCTCATCCCGGGAGAGCTCGCAATCGAGTGGGTTCTCCGGCAACCACTTCTCGCCATCATCGTGTTCAACATCTGGCGGGGAACGGCCTTCGCCATGCTTCTGTTCGACGCCGCCCTCACCTCGATACCGCCCTCCCATCTGGAGACGGCCCGGGTTGCCGGCGCCAGTGCCCTGCAAACCCTCAGGGATATCGTCATCCCGTCGGTTCGGGGATACTTCATCACCACCCTGCTGCTGGTGAGCATGTGGACCTTCAACCTGTTCACGCCGTTTCTTCTCACCGGGGGTGGACCCAACTTCGAGACCGAGGTGATGGCGATTTATGTGTTTCGCAATGCCATCAGCCAGGGTCAACTCGGGTTCGGATCGGCGATA
The DNA here is from genome assembly GCA_009377735.1 of Acidimicrobiia bacterium. Classification (GTDB taxonomy): domain Bacteria; phylum Actinomycetota; class Acidimicrobiia; order Spongiisociales; family ZC4RG35; genus WHTL01. The sequence goes on along the minus strand of WHTL01000146.1, from coordinate 709 downwards.
TCGGCAATCATGCTGGTGATCAATCTCGTGATCGCACTCATCTATCTACGCGTCCTCCGCGAGAGGAAATAGGGCCATGAGCAGTTTCCTTTCCGTCCCAATCGACGAAGCCCACCCCATGCGCACCGTGAAGAACGTGGTGAGCCGGATCGGCCTCTATCTGTTTGCGGCGATCGCAGGGCTCTTCTTTGCCGTCCCCCTGCTCTGGCTCGTCTTCGCCCCCTTCGACGCTCAACCCACCCTTCAGGTACAGATTCCCGACTTCACGTTGGACAACTTCCGTGGGGTGTTCGAGAACCGATTTGCGCTGACATCCCTGTGGAACTCGATATTCATCGCGGTGGTCACCACCCTTATCGCCGTGACGGCTGCGGCTTTTGCCGCCTACGCCCTTTCTCGGGTACGGATCCCAGGTAGAAACCTAGTGCTGTATTCGCTCATGCTCTTCTCGGCCGTCGTCAGCGGGACCGCGGCCATGGTCCCGACCTTCCTCCTCATCTTCAACCTGGGTCTCATCAACACCCACACTGGGGTGATCCTCGTCCTCGCCGGCGGCATGCTGCCGACGGCCCTGTTCATTCTCAAGGACTTCATGGATACGGTGCCCCGTAGCTATGAGGAGTCCGCTCTGGTAGCGGGGGCATCGTCGTTTCAGATTCTTCGTGACATCGTCGTCCCCGTGGTCCGACCCGGTCTGGCGGTCATAGCG
>WHTL01000265.1 GCA_009377735.1 Acidimicrobiia bacterium | reverse complement strand
CCGACAGCTGGCGCGACCTCCCCGAGACTGGAGAGGTGGATTTCGGGCGCTCGCAACACTCTCTCTGCTACCAACTGGTTGGTAGCGTCGAGGAGCGGTTGGCCGATCAGCGGCGCTGTCCCTCCGAGCACCATCAGACGTGGGTTGAGGACGAGTGCCAATGCGCTCAAGCCCGGCGCCAGTGTGCGCGCATAGACCTCAACCGACTCCAGGGCTTCAGAATCATGCTTGTCTAGAGCGGTCATCAGATGAGTGGCTTTCGACGCCGCCTCGCCAGCCGAAGCGTCGTGGAAGCTGAAGGGATGGTCGGCCAACTCATTCCAGCCCAACTCGCTCAACCACCCGATTTCTCCGGCTGCGCCTTCGGCTCCGATTACGAGTTCTCCACCGATGACGATGGCCGCCCGGGATCGGCGACCAGTCAAGACCCACACCAGGTCGTCGACCCCCTTGCCGACACCTCTCCACCTCTCCGCCACTGCCGCCGCGTTCACATCGTTTACGACCGTGACCGGACAGCCGAACTTGTGCTCGAACAACTTTGCCAGGTCGAAATCCGACCAGTCGGGCAGCACCTGGCATAGAGTCACCTCACGGGAGCCGACGACCAGACCCGGCGTCGCCATCGTTACATTCCACAGGTCTCCATACCCGACACCGGCCTTCTCGAGGGCAGCACCAACCGCTTTGGCGGCTGCACCGATACGCATCCGGCGGTGGACCGTTCTGTGAACCGGAGTCCGCACCTCCCAAGTATCGCGAGCCTGGATGTCGCAGACCAGGGCACGGACCTCATGTACCGCGAACTGAACGGCGGCTACATAGCCAGCCTTTTTGCGAAAGCTGAATCGACGAGCAGGACGACCTACGGCTCGAGCCGAATCAGGGAAGTCGTCGGAAGTGGCGAGACCACGCTCAATCAGGCTATCGACCGCCAAGGTGGTGGTTCGTCGCGCTAATCCGGTGGCGTTCATCAATTCGGTGAGCGTCATGGAGCCCCCGGCATGCAGCACCCGGAGAATGTGGATCTCGTTGATCCGGCGCATCGTGGCGGGGTCTATCCGACGTCCGGCTAGCTCTTCGGTCACGTTCTCCTCGCTCTGCAACGGGTCTGTGCAAAATTTTGCTCGACACCACTGAATAAATATGGATAGTATCGAAATTATGTCAGTGGTCCAAGGAGGTATGACCACGATCGCTGTGGTGGGAGGTGGCTCCCGCGGATCGACCCTTGCCCGCCACGCCCTGGAGAGTGGGCGCGGGCGGATCGCCGCGATCGCCGAGCCAGATGAAGGGCGGCGTCAGAAGCTGATGAAAGTCCACGGCGTAGAGTCTGGCCTGGCCTTCGAAACCTGGGAGCAGCTTGTCTCCCAGGAGCGGCTCGCCGATGCGGCCATTGTGGCCACGCAGGACTCAGACCACACCGGACCCGCAGTCGCGCTGGCGCAGAAGGGCTATCACGTACTTTTGGAGAAGCCCATGGCAACCAACGAGTCCGACGCCGAGCGGATAGTGAAGACCGCCCGGGATTGCGGCGTCCTCCTCTCAGTATGTCTGGTGCTCCGCTATTCGCCCTACGCCCGCCGTCTCCGTCGGGTGATCGACTCCGGGGTCCTTGGCGACATAGTCAGTGTCGATCATCTCGAACCGGTCGGGTGGTGGCACCAGGCGCACTCTTACGTCCGTGGGCCTTGGCGTAGTGAGTCCCTGTCGTCGCCCATGCTTTTGGCCAAATCGGTTCATGACATCGACTGGATCATCGACATGATCGGACGTCGCGCCCGCCGGGTCTCGTCGTTCGGCAGCCTCTATCACTTCCGTCGGGAACAGGCACCCGATGGGGCGGCCGACAATTGCCTCGACTGCCCGGTGGAGCCGACCTGTCCCTACTCCGCGCCCCGTCTCTATCTCTCCTGTCTTGGTGACCCCGCCACCGAGGAGTGGCCGCTCTCGACGGTGACAGACGCCCGAACATCAGCGGGTGTGCTGGAGGCCCTCCGTACCAGCCCGTATGGCAAATGCGTCTACTCCGGCGACAACGACGTGGTCGACCACCAGGTGGTGGCGCTGGAGTTCGACCAGGGGGTCACCGCCTCGTTCACCATGGCTGCCTTCACGCCGATGTGGTTCCGCCACACCCGGGTCTTCGGCACGCACGGCTACGCCGAGGGAGACGGCCACCAGATTCGGGTCCACGACTTCCGCACTCGTGACCGCCGGGTCATCGAAGGGTTCGACGAGCAAGAGACGGTAGGCGCCCACGGAGGGGGAGACCGTGGTCTCGTGTTCGCGTTCATTGACGCAGTGGCGCGCGGTGACGACTCCGCCCTCGTGCCACCAGAAGAAAGCTTGGAGTCACATCGGGTGGCGTGGGCCGCAGAAGATGCCCGCCACCGCAGAGGAGTTGTGGAACTGAGCCCGAATAGCGCCCAGACGAGTCAACAGAGAGGGAAGAGATGACCAACTACAGGACCAGCCGGACGGCGACAATCGTCGTCACGGCACTTGTTATCGGCCTCGCCGCATGTGTACCCGGCGGGGGAGGGGAGGAAGCAACCGACGGCACCACCGGGGAGGTGTCCACCGAGTTGTCATCTGAGGAGGTCACGCTCGAGATGTCGTTCATCGACGCCCCGGACATGGTCGATCAGCTGGTGACCGCGTTCACGGAGGAGAACCCTCAAGTGACCATCAATCACGAGTTCACCACCTTCGCCGACTACGTCCGCCAGATCTCACTCGCCATGACGTCGGACACAGCACCGGACATCGCCCAGTACAACCCGGGCGCATTCAAGGATCTCATCGCAGAGGGGGAGGTCCTCGATCTCGACCCGTACTCGGACGCCTACGGATGGACGGACAGCTTCCCCACCGTCAGCCTCGAACAGCTCATGTCCGACGAGAATGCGCAGGTCTATGGTGAGGGCAACCTTTATGCGGTTCCCGGTGGGCTCTCCCTCACCGGTCTCTTCTACAACAAGAGTGTCGCTGAGGATCTCGGCATCTCCGAGATGCCCCAGACCATCGAAGACCTGGAAACGGTGCTGCGGACGGCACTGGATGGTGGAGTCACCCCGATCATGGTGGGTGCACTGGACAGCGCCGGAATCCACATGTGGGGTGCTCTGGTCAACGTATACATGGCACCCGGCGAGTATAGGGAATGGGTCAACGGCGTTCCGGAAGGGAACATCAACACCCCCGAGGCCCTGAGCGCCACCGAGAAGTTTTCGGAATGGGCCGCCGCAGGCTACTACAACGAGTCGGCAAATGGCATAGGCCAGGCAGATGCCACCGCCCAATTCGCCGCCGGAGAGAGCCTCTTCCTCATCAACGGAAACTGGGCCGCGGCGCAGATCAATCAGGAGATGGGCGACGAAGCCGGGTTCATCGCCTTCCCTCGGGTCGACGTCGGCAATCCGGTGATGGGAAACGGGTTCAGCGTTTCCTACTCGATATCGTCCCGATCTGAAAACACAAACGCCGCGGCGGCCTTCCTCGAATTCCTGGCAACGGACACTGCAGCGCCGATAGTTGCCGAGAACGGATTTCTGCCGCCCAACCCCGACGCTGCCCCCGACCAGACTGGGGTCCTCGGCGAGCTCACTTCCGAGTTCCAACGGGTGGCGGAAGATGAGGGCATCAACTCCTTCCCTGACTTCGCCGCACCAGAGATCCTCGACGAGCTGGTGTCGGGGATCCAGTCGATGATCGCCAATCGGGAGCAGCCGGAGGCTTTTCTCGAGAACATTCAGGAGATCCGCGATTCCTACATCAACGAGCAGTAACCCTGCTGTCGCCGAGCAGGCCGACACTGCCACCCGGAACGGGGGCGGTGCCGCTGGGCCTCCGAAACCCCGTTGGCATGGCTACGTCTGGGTGTTGCCCGCTTTCGTCTTCTACATGGCGTTCGTGGTGTGGCCGGCTCTTCACACCTTTTGGTTTTCCCTGTTCGAGTGGAACGGGGTGAGTAGGGCAACTTGGACGGGGTTCTCCAATTACGCCGAGATCCTCACCGAGCCTGAGCTACGTGGAGCCATCTGGCATGCCCTGATCCTGGTCATGTTCTTCTCCTGGCTCCCCATCGTCATTGGGCTGGTGATGGTCGGTCTCCTTGCCCGTCACCGGCGTCGGGGCATGACCACCTATCGCACACTGTTCTTCCTCCCTCAGGTCCTTCCCATGGTGGCGGTGGGAATCACCTGGAGGTGGATGTATGGCGAGGATGGCACCGTCAATCAGGTGTTGGGGTGGGTGGGCCTTGATTCGATCACCCGTGCCTGGCTCGGAGACTTCGACCTCGCTCTCCCCGCCGTCGGGCTCATCGGGTCGTGGGCACTGACCGGGCTGTGCATGATGCTATTCCTGACAGGAGCGCAAAAGGTAGACACCAGCCTCTACGAGGCTGCCCGGCTGGATGGCGCCGGGCCTATCCGTGAGTTCGTGTCGATCACTCTCCCCGAGCTCCGGGGTGAGATCGTGATCGCAATGACGGTAACCACTGTCGCGGCTCTTGCCAGCTTCGATATCGTCTTCGTGACCACCAATGGCGGACCCGGTGACCAGACGACGGTCCCCGGCCTCCTCCTATACCGTCTCGCATTTAGTGATCGTCGAGTGGGTTTGGCCGCGGCCATGGGCATCCTCCTGGCTTTGCTGATCCTCATCGCCGTTTACCTGATCCGTCGTCTGGCGGGGGATGTGGACGAGCCATGAGGATGGAAAAGATCACCGGCTACGCCATCCTTACCCTGCTGGCGGTCGCGATTGTGATCCCCCTGCTCAACATCTTCTTGGCGAGCGTGCAACCCGCAGGCTCGCTTGTCTCCGGGCTCAGTTGGCCGACAGAATGGCATTGGGAGAACTACCAGCAGGCTTGGACTGTCGCCGGCTTCTCACAGCTCCTCCGCTCAAGCTTCATCGTTGTGATCGGGGTGGTGCCGGCAACCCTGGTACTCGCTACTTTGGCCGGTTATGGACTCGGGATCCTCGATCTACCCAGAAGCAACGCTGTGCTCGCCTTGTTTGTGGCGGGCTTGGTGATTCCGGTCGAGCTGGTCGTGATCCCCCTGTTTTACGACCTGCGCGCGATCGGGCTGGTCAACACCTATCTGGGGGTGATACTGGTCGAGATCGGTCTGTTCATGCCCTTCGGAGTCTTCTGGATGCGAACCTTCTTCGCCACGGTGCCGAAGGATCTGGTCGAAGCTGCCCGCGTCGACGGGGCCTCTCGAGGACAGCTCCTCCGATCCGTCCTACTTCCGCTCGCCCGGCCCTCGCTCGCCACCCTGGGCGTCCTCGTGTTCATGTGGTCGTGGAACCAGTTCCTCCTCATCCTCATCCTCATCCAGGAGGCCTCCCGGCGGACGGCTCCTGCTGCTCTCGGCTTCTTCGTCGGGCAGCACACGACCGACATCCCGATGTTGTCGGCAGCAACCATCTTGGTCATCCTCCCCATCGTGATCCTCTATCTGCTATTCCAACGCAACTTCGTGTCAGGTCTGATGCAGGGAGCGATCAAGGGATAACGGCGGCGAGAGGCGCCCTGTCTGTTCTGTGCGGGTTTTTGACGGGCGATCTCAACCGGTGGACGCAACGATGATCTCGGCGAGTTTCTCTGATGGTGTCATCCAATCGAGGGTTTGTCTAGGCCGTCCGTTGAGACTGTCGGCGGCGGCGTCGAGTTCGGCTT
>WHTL01000288.1 GCA_009377735.1 Acidimicrobiia bacterium | reverse complement strand
GACCAGATTCTCGGTCAGCAAGGTGCAGAAGTCACCGCGGATTGTCCCCGGGGCGGCGTCGGCGGGGTTGGTAGCTCCCATCAGGGTGCGCACCTGGGACACGGCACCCTCCCCCGACCATTCCATAGCCACGACCATCCCTGATGTGATGAACTCCTCCAGCTCGGGATAGAACGGCTTCTCCACATGCTCGGCATAGTGACGGCGAGAAAGCTCCTCATCGATCCGGAGCGTACACATCTGGATCAGTTCTAGGCCCTTCCGTTCCAAGCGGCCGATGACCTCTCCCACGCGGGCCCTTCTCACACCGTCGGGTTTCACCATTACAAAAGTGTTCTCAATAGCCATGGGCGACAAGCATACGGGTTACGGACGGGTTGACTATCGTCGCCGGGCCCAGAAGCCCTCTATAGTTCCGACCCGCTTCTGTGCGGATTTTCTCGCTCCATCGCGTCAAAGATCCGCACAGAACATGAACTGCCCGCCTAGCGGTTCCCCACCAAGTACGGTCTGACCTCACCGGCGAGGTAGAGGGAGCCGGCTACCACCAACGGACCCTCACCGCGGGGTGCCACCGCCTGGGCGGGCTCGGGAACTGCCTCCACCGGGACCGAAACCAGGGCACGGACCTCATCGGCGAGCTCATCGGCGGGTACCGCACGCTCGTGATCGATGGCCGTTACGATCACGCGGTCAAGACGGGCCGCGATCACCTCCATCATCGTCTCGATGTCCTTGTCCCCCATCACCCCGAACACGAGAGTCCACCTCTCGCCGGGGAAGACCTCGCCCAGGGTGTCGCTCAGCGTTGAGAAACCGTGCCCGTTGTGGGCGCCATCGAGCACCAGCGGCGGATCTCGGGAGATTATCTCGAAGCGCCCCGGATTCTTCACCGACGAGAGGGAATCGCGCAGAGCGTCGGCGTCGAGCTCGCGACCGAGAAGAGCCTCGACTGAGGCAATGGCAATAGCCAGATTGGAAAGCTGATGCCGTCCATGAAGTGGTAGGACCAAGTCCTTGTAACTGCCATGGATCCCCCGTAGATCCACATTCCAGCCGTCGATGATCAACTCTTCCTCGTCGATCCCAAATTCACTCTGCAGACGGTGTTGGGTGATCCCAAGATCCTCAGCCCATTTCGAGACCACGGCCGCCGCCTCCGGTGCGAGATCACCCGCCACAAGCGACGAACCCGGTTTCGCGATGGCAACCTTCTCCCCTGCTATTGCGGCAAGGTCCGAGCCCAGGTACTCGGTGTGGTCGAGACCGATATCGGTGATCACTGCCACATCACCGTCCACGATGTTGGTGGCGTCGAGTCTCCCCCCGAGGCCGACTTCGACCACCGCTACCTGCACCGCCTTCTCGACGAAGAGGGAGAAAGCGACTGCCGTCGTCAGTTCGAAGTATGTCAGTCGATCCTCGTCCGCCTCATAGATAGACGAGAAAGCGGCTACGTCGGAGACCGCCGCGACGAAATCCTGAGGGCTGATCGTCTCCCCGTGGACGGCATACCGCTGTTCGACTCGTTCCAGGTGGGGGGAGGTGAAAGTACCAGTGCTGAGATCGTGCGCCGTGAGGATCGCCGTAGCCAGACGGGCAGTCGAGGTCTTGCCGTTCGTGCCGGCAACATGAATCACCGGACTGTCGAGATGAGGGTCGCCCATAAGGGCCATAAGACCGGCGATCCGTTCCAGACCCGGTGAAACCCCCAACCCGATATGGCGATCGAGGAAGGCTACCGCCTCCTCGTAGGTACTCGGGAGCGGAGAGGCGCCTGACGTCAGGCCGACCTCTTCCTACGCTCCAGATCCTCGGCGGTCACCAGGGTGGGTTCTGCGTTCTCCTCGATGACACTCCTGTCGATGATCACCTGGGCGATGTCGCCACGCGAGGGGAGGTCGTACATGGTGTCGAGGAGTACATCTTCGAGAATCGCACGGAGGCCACGGGCGCCGGTGCCTCGTGCCATCGCCTTCACGGCGACAGCTTCAAGTGCCTCGGGGCTGAACACGAGCTCTACGCCGTCGATGTCGAACATCCTGGCGTACTGGCGTGTCAGGGCGTTGCGCGGTTCGGTGAGGATTGAGATGAGGGCATCCTTGTCGAGATCGGCCACCGTGGAAACGACGGGGAGACGTCCGATGAACTCTGGGATCAAACCAAACTTGAGCAGGTCCTCGGGGAGGACCTGGGAAAGGACCTCGTGGGATGCCCGGTCGCCACCGGAGCGAACCTCGGCACCGAACCCGACACCACGTTTGCCAACGCGGTTGCCGATGATCTCTTCGAGACCGGCGAAGGCACCGGCAACAATGAAGAGGACATTGGTGGTGTCGAGTTGGATGAACTCCTGATGGGGATGCTTACGACCCCCCTGGGGCGGGACGGAAGCGACTGTGCCCTCCAGAATCTTGAGCAGCGCCTGCTGCACACCCTCCCCGGACACATCACGGGTTATAGAAGGGTTCTCCGCTTTGCGGCTGATCTTGTCGATCTCATCGATGTAGATGATTCCCTGCTCGGCTCGGGAGACGTCGTAGTCGGCGGCCTGGAGCAGTTTGAGAAGGATGTTCTCGACGTCCTCACCGACGTAGCCGGCCTCGGTGAGGCTGGTGGCGTCGGCGATGGCGAACGGCACGTTCAGCTGGCGGGCCAATGTCTGCGCGAGAAGGGTCTTTCCGCATCCCGTGGGGCCGATCAGGAGGATGTTCGATTTCTGCAGCTCCACGTCGTCGGCCGTGGGGTGGCCGTCTCTTTCCCTGATCCGCTTGTAGTGGTTGTAAACCGCCACAGAGAGCTTCTTCTTGGCGATCTCCTGACCAATGACGTAGTCGTCGAGGTAGTCCTTGATCTCATCGGGCTTGGGGAGCTCTGTGAGACCGACCTCCTCCTCGGATGAGAATTCCTCTTCGATAATCTCGGTGCACAGCTCAATGCACTCGTCACATATGTAGACGCCGGGACCCGCGATCAATTTGCGAACCTGCTTCTGCGACTTCCCGCAGAAGTTGCATTTGAGTGGGTCGCCGCCCTCTCCGGTACGTGCCATTGGTGTTTACTCCGATTCGGTGCCGACCGCAGCCAGCTCCCTGCGTGTGAGGATGTTGTCCACGATACCGTACTCCTTCGCCTCTTCGGCGAGCATCCAATAGTCACGATCGGTGTCGGTCGTCACCTTCTCGTAAGTCTGACCGGTGTGCTCGGCGAGGATTTGGTTGAGTTGATCCCTCATCTGAACATAGAGCCGAGCCTGGATTTCGATATCGGATGTTTGACCCTGAGCGCCACCATGGGGCTGGTGCAGCATGACCCTGGCATGAGGAAGCGCGAACCTCTTTCCGGGTGTGCCGCCAGCCAGGATCACCGAAGCGGCCGATGCCGCCATGCCCATGCATACAGTGCTCACATCGGGCTTGATGTACTGCATGGTGTCGTAGACGGCGAATAGCGATGTGACCGAGCCCCCCGGTGAATTGATGTACAAGAAGACGTCTTTGTCGGCATCGTCGGACTCGAGATGCAGCATCTGCGCCATAATCACATTGGCGACATTGTCGTCGATGGGTGTGCCGACGAAAATGATCCGATCCTTGAGCAGGCGGCTGTAGATGTCGAAGTACCGCTCTCCCCGGCTCGTCTGTTCAAAGACGGTGGGGATGACCACGTTCTGTGGCATCGGGTTCTGCGGTGTCATTCTTCCTCCTCGGAAGACTCGTTTGTGATATCTATCGTTTGGTCGTCGGTAATGATCTCACCGGTCACAATCTCGCCGGTGACGACCTCTCCTTCGACGACCTCTCCCTCCACAACGTCATCGGAGCCGTGTTCCATTTCAATTGTCTCGGCGGTAGCGATCTCGAGATCTATCTGATTTCCGTTTTCGTCGACGGGGTGGACGTTATCAAGTATGTGTCTCGCCGCCTTATCGCGCAGCATATCAGCGCGCGCCGACAATCCGGCCGACCCTTGCAGCGCCTTCGTCATCCCGTCGGGGTCCTCGGATCGTTGTGCTGCTTCCTCTACCACCCGATCGAACTCATCGTCGGGGACGTCAAGACCCTCCTCGGCGGCGACCGCCTCGAGGAGGATCCGGGTTTTCAGCGATCGAGTTGCTCCCTGGCGCACGTCGGCGAGAAAGGCCTCCTGATCCATCCCGGTTGCAGCAAAGTAGTCGTTGATCTCGAGTTCCTGCTCCTCTAGGCGATGGAGGAAGCGGTGGACCATGTCATTCTCTTCTCCATCGAGAAGGGCATCGGGAATCTCGATCTCCGTCTCCTCGAGAAGCGTATTGAGGGCTATATCGGGGAAACCCTCGACCAGATTCTTCATCTTGACTTCGCCGATCCGCTGCTCGAGCACCTCACGGAGCTCGCTTACGGTATCGAATTCGGTGTTCTCCTCCACCCAGGCATCGTCCAACTCGGGACGAATCTTCTCCTTCACCTCGTTTATCACCACGGTGAAGGTCACATCGTCGTCGTCAGAATCTTCGGCGGTGGGCAACCCCGGCAGCGGGCCGTCGAAGGTGACAGAGTCCCCGGCAGCGACACCGTCGAGATGATCGTCGAAACCCTCGAGGAGGAGTCCAGAGCCGATTTCATAAAGAAGATCGGTTGCGCTGGCTTCCTCCACCGTCTCGCCATCTCTCTCGGCGGAGAGATCGATGGAGATGTAGTCACCATCTGTGGCGGGCCGGTCGACTTCCTCCACCGTGGCGTACTGATCGAGCATACGGCCCACCTGGTCGTCAAGCTCGTCTGGTTTGACTTCGGGCGATTCGACCTCTATCTCACGGTTCTTGTAGTTGGGCAGGTCGTCGATGGTTGGCCACAACGTGACCTTGATCTCCACGTTTATGCCGGATTCGCCATCGTCGACGTTCTCCAGACTCGGGGTGACGGCGGGCACAATCTCGTTCTCTTCCAACAACTCGGTGAGCTTGGGAGGAATGGCGTCGTCGATGGCTTCGCTGCGAAGCCGCTCGGCGCCCACCGCGGCCTCCACGACCCTGCGAGGAGCCCTCCCCGGACGGAACCCAGGAACACGCATATCCTTGGCAAGCCGACGTGCGGCGACTGTCTTGGCGGCATCGAGTTCCTCGTCGGTTATCTCAAATCCAACAAGGCGCTCGTAGGTGCCTGATTCTGTGATGGTTGCGGTCATTTCATCCTGGGCTAGGGGTCAGCGAATGGCTCATCATCCAGATGAGTTT
>WHTL01000296.1 GCA_009377735.1 Acidimicrobiia bacterium | reverse complement strand
AGGCTGTGATCTTTCCATCGCGTCCGCCGACCAGAAGCAGGCCGTCGGTGGTGTCAAGGATGTCGACGAGCCATAAGTCCGCGGGCAGTCCCAAGGACTCAAGATCGACCTCCGCCCAGTCTTTCCCGTCACCGCTGTACAACAAAACCGACCCTGCACCACCCTGGCACGCAACGAGGTCGCGGTAGCAAGCGTCGGGGTCGGTCCATGAGTCGACGTAGCGGCCCGTCGATCCCCAGAGCCCACCACCAGCTGCGGTCGTTCCGACGGATACCTCAAGTCCAGGGGCGACCGGATTCTCGAAGGGCGAGACCGTCCACGTCCTTCCGTCGTCGTCCGATCTGAGCACCACCGGGTCGCCGACAAGGTCGTCGCCAACCATCCCCACTCCAACGAGTGCGTCATCGAGCCGAGCGACCGAGCGAACTGAGTGGTAGTCGATCGATTCGCCTCCATCGATGGTAGAACGCTCCCAACTGTCACCTCCGTCGGTGGATCTCCAGAACGCAACCCTCCTTGCTTTGCGCCCGACGGCGATGATGCTGTCTTCGGTGACGACCAGCTCGGACACGAGCCCTCCCCTGGGTTTGCTGCCGGCCGGACTCGTCAACTGCTCCCATTTGCGGCCGTCGGACGAGCGCCAGAGGACGGGAACGAAGTCCTCCTGTGACGACTCGTTGGCGGTGCGCAGCGAACCAGCCACCAACATTCCGTCAGGGGTACTGATAGACGCATAAACATCAGCTGGACCCTTGAGTCCATCTGCGGGGGATGGTTCCCAACGTTGACCATCGTCCGAGGTCCAGACTCGAACGTACGACTCCCAGTCGCTCGCGATCGCCATGAAGCCACCGTCATGGGTGGTGACTGCAATTTCGCTGATGGGGCTGCCCTGGTGATCGCCGGCCGCGACTTCGGCCAGGGCAAAATCGCTGCCATCGGACCACCAGGCTCGGATGACCCCATCTTCGGCGCCGGTGACCACGACGGTCATGTCGCCGTTCGACGCGGCCGCAAATCCGGTGTCAGCAAGGCTCTCACCGATGACGTCGTGCTGCCACGAGAGAGGATCGGCTACCGAGATCGTGGGCGAGGATGAACCTTCGGTTGTCATGGCTGACGTTGCGATGGCATCGGTATCATCCGGGGGTGACTGGGGTTCACCACACGCGGTCGCGATCAACCCGAGGACTCCAAACGCGGCCAGTGATAAGACCCGTCTCATATGGTTTCGACGTTCAGGGCGCGAAAGTGGTTCCCGTCGGACCGTGAATGTCTAGTTGTGGGTCAACCCATCCTGGATGGTCATGTCGTTGATCTCGGGAGTCTCGCCTCCCTCGGGGTAGCCATCACACCGATAGCGCATCGTCCATGGATTCAGGGGTATACATCGAATGAAGGCCTCGTTGCCAGCAAGCGAGAAATCGACCGACTCGACCGCGGGTTCGACCAGTTGCCGGGTCGCGTCGGGCTCGGATGGGCTGACCGGACCACCTCCGTACGGATCGGTGAAGAAGACACCGTTGCCGATGGCGCTGTCGGCGGAGAATCCGAACACCTCACCGATGACGGACATGTCGATCGTCCGACGGGTGCCGTTGTTGCTCTCGTACGCTCTCGTTATGTGGCTCACCTCGTTGCATTTGAGATCCACGCATTGGGTCATCGGGTCACGGATGTCGAAGGCGTGGTTGAAGGCGTCGAACCCGAGATTCCGAGTTTCAACGGTGTCATCACCCGAGCGCCACCGTTCGTAGGTATGGCCCGAACCCTCGATATTAATGATCCTCGTCCGAAATGGCACGAACCGCCGCACCAACCCGGGGTTCTCGGGGCAATCCGCCGGATCCAAGGCGCCCCGATCTGCCACCGCCATGGACCCTCCGTAATCGGCCTTGAAGCCGACATCCATCAATGCGTCTCCGGTCTCGTCGTATATCTGGACATAGAGAGTGTGGTGCCGGGTGCAGATCCTTCGGTCGGAAGCCGTGCCGGCGTGTGCAACGAAACGGACCCAATACTCACCGGATTGGTCCTTGAAGATGAATTCCTTGAAGCCCATATTGTGTTCATCGACACCGAGCTTGTCGGCGACATAACCGTATGGAACCTTGGGCGCACCAGGAATCAGATGGGGATTGGATCCGTGCTCGTGACCGAAGGAGCACCAGTAGACCGGATCCCACTGGGGATGCCAGGTCTCGTAGGACTTCCCATCGGGCCCCCGCGTGGTGTGACGACCATGCACCCACGTCGGGCACTTCTCGCCAACCACGGGTGTATCCCTGCCATCGGGAACGGGAGGCGCATCGGAGGGTGTTCCATCTGCCTCTGCCACGAGGACGAGATACATCTCGGGTGGGTCCTCGACATTGCCCTCGACGGTCCCGAGGTTCACCGGTCCTGGGCCGAACTCACGGGTGAACACGGGGGCGACGTCCCCCGAAATCTCGACTGCCGTACTCTCGTCCCATCCGTCCAGCCAATCGGGAGGCTCGGTAGTGGCACGCCACACCACGGCGACGGTGGCCGGTCGGTCGAGACCGAATGTCAGCCATGACGATCCGCCGCTGTATTGCTTGAACCGTCGGCCGTTGGGAGGGAGGAGGGCATCCCATCCGCCGTAGCTGCCAGGGTCGTCCACGGGGTCGTGGTTGTAACCCTCGGAATCCGGTGACGGATCGACATCGAGACCTTGTTTGAATCCCCGCGGGAAATAGCTCATCTCGCCCGTGTAGTAGGGATAGGACTCGTAGTTGCCGACGGGTCTCTGTTCCACGGAGAACCTTGTCACCAGGGTCCGCTCGCCGTAATCTGGTGGCTCGATCGGGTCGAGACCGAGCCCCCTGACCAAGAAGGAGGCCATCTCTGCTCGTGTCACCTCTTCGTTGGGACAGAAGCGGTCGTTGTCGGGCGGATTGCAACCCAATGCTATCCGGGCCACTGCCAGAGCCTGAATATCGGCCTCGAAGATATTCCCGTCGTCGTCGGTGAAGAAGTCCTGTGATGAGGCGTCCAACTCCAGACCTCTCACCAGGAACGCCGCCATCTGACCACGCGTTACCGCGTCCTCGGGGCAGAACCGGTCGTTCTCGGGAGGGTTGCACCCAGTGGTGATCCCCATGGCGGCCAGAGCCTGGATGTCGGCCTCGAAGACGCTCCCGTCATCATCGGTGAAGACATCGTCCGAGGAGGCATTCAACTCCAGACCACGCACCAAGAAAGCGGCCATCTCTCCACGTGTGACCGACTCCTCGGGACAGAACCTGTCATTGGTGGGCGGATTGCACCCGATGGTTATTCCCTCTGCGGCGATCGCTTCGATATCGGCCTCGTGGACACTGTTGTCGTCATCGACAAACCGTCCTGCGGCGCTGGCGGAGGTTGACAATGCAAGGACAATCGTTAGGCAAACTGCGGTCAGGCCGACCAAGCGGAGCACGGAGAGTCTGCTCTCCAACGCGGTATCCCAGGATCCTGTGCCGATCATCTGCCTCCGTGGTACGACCTCACCCCAATTGGTGAGGGTATTCCGACCCGGCGATTACGTCTATCTGGCGGTCACCTTGGGCCCTTGCCGACACGTGGACGATGGAAAGACGCAGGAACCATTTGGCCATTTGCGTAGTCTGATTGGTATGACCCGAGCCAAGTCATTGTTCGTGCTGGCCGTCGCATTGTCATTGATGGCCGTTGGCTGTGGCTCGGGTAGCGACGAGTCGGACCCGACATCTGCGGTTCCGTCGGCTCCCGGGACTACCGGCACCGACGAGACCGTAGAGAATTCGGTCCGAGACAACGAGATGGGTGGTGACGGTATGCAAGTGCTCATGGCAGACGCCGAGCGGTCTCGTCCCTCGACTGACGCCCCCGTGGGGGAGGTCGTACGGGGCAGCAATGGCGCCGGGTTCGAGTTGCTGCGGCAACTCGGTGTGGGAGACGAGAACCTGGTGTTCAGTCCCGCCAGTCTCTCGATCGCGTTCGCCATGGCCAATGCTGGTGCCGACGAGGAGACGGCGGCGCAGCTCGCCGAGGTGTTCGGCTTCCCACCGGGTGATGAGACGCACGAGGCGATGAACGCCCTGCTCCGAAGTCTCGAGCCCGACAACGCCAACGACCCCGCCGACGGGGCCGAGACGGTGATGTCGGTGGCCAACAGCGGGTGGGCGCAAACCGGCGCGGAGATAGGCAGCGACTTCCTCGACACGTTGGCTGCGCAGTACGGGTCGGGTCTGCATGTCACCGACTTCACCGGGGACACCGAACGAAGCCGTCAGGCGGTCAACGGCTGGATCGATGAACAGACCCGCGGCCTCATCCCCGAGTTGATCGCCGAGGGCCAGCTCGACCCGAACACCGTGTACACGCTCATCAACGCCCTCTACTTCAAGGCGGCATGGACCCACACGTTCGACGAGGAGGCGACCGAGCCGCGCCCCTTCACGTTGTCGGACGAATCGACGGTGGAGGTGCCCATGATGGTCGGCGACAGGCTCCCTGCATCGTATGTCGTCGACGGCAACCTCACGGCAATCTCGCTGTCCTACGGTGACGGCGAGTTCGAGATGAAGGTCGTCATGCCGGAGGAGCTCGGCGAGTTTGTCGACACGCTTGACGCAGACCGGTGGTCACAGCTCGCCTCGTCGTTCCAGAAGGGCGAGGTGAACCTCACGATTCCGAAGTGGGAGACCGAGTCGAACCTAAACCTGAACGGACCACTGTCGGGGATGGGTCTTGAGATTCCCGGCGGTCGGTATCCCGGCATCATGCCGGGGACGTGGGTCGCTTCGGTACTGCAAGGTGCCAAGATCACCGTCGACGAGACGGGGACCGAAGCCGCGGCCGCGACAGCGGTCATGATGGCCACCAGTGCGCCTGTCGATGAGCCGGAGCCGGTCGACATCACCATCGACCGCCCGTTCTTCTACACGATCGAACATGTCCCCACGGGTCTCGTGCTCTTCGCCGGCCAGGTCGTCGACCCAGGCTGACAAGCTGGCT
>WHTL01000114.1 GCA_009377735.1 Acidimicrobiia bacterium | reverse complement strand
CACAATCTACGCCGGTCAGAACGGCGCAGACGTCCTCAATCTTTCCCTTGGTGGGGAGTATCCCAACAACCATCCCGACGTCGCAGTGATCAGGAACGTGATGCGGAGGGTGCAGGAGGAGCATGGGATAACCATCGTCGCGGCCGCGGGGAATGCTGGCACCAGCAGCGCCGACGCTGAGTTGATGCCTGCCGAGAGCCCCGGCGTCATCGCTGCGGTGGCCACCCGACGCGGCGGTGCCTTCGCCGACGCCTTCTCCAACTTCGGACCCGGCATGGAGGTTGCGGCTCCCGGCCAGAACGTTCTGGTGGCTCGGGCTGGCTCCTTCCCCGGCTCGGGCGATTACACCCGCACCAACGGGACATCGTTCTCGTCTCCCCTCACCGCCGGCACGGCTGCCCTGATGAAGGCCGCCGACGGTCGCCGTACCCCGGGACAGATCCGCACCTACCTCATGCAGACGGTCCACGAGCATCCCAGCCTCAAGAATCGGGCGGACTCCGGGGGCATCGTGTACGCCACGTTCGCAGTATGGGCGTCGAAGTTCGACGATATCCGTGGTGTGGTTTTCATCGAGGACATCGCCTGGTTGGCCCTCCGTGACATCACCCGGGGTTGCAACCCACCAAAAAACACCAGGTTCTGCCCCGACAGCGCGGTCACCCGGGGTCAGATGGCAGCATTCCTCACCAGGGCACTCGAACTGCCCAAACCCACCAAGAACTTCTTCGGAGACGACAACAACTCCGTCTTCCAAAACGACATCAACCGACTGGCGTCCGCTGGGATCACCCTCGGTTGCAACCCGCCCGAGAACACCAGGTTCTGCCCAAACGACACGGTCACCCGTGGTCAGATGGCTGCGTTCCTGCGCAGGGGTTTGTCGAATTAGTGCTCTGCACCTCCAACCTGGGGGTGATACCCGATTAGCGGGCTGGGTGGCGATACAATCGAAGTGGATCTAATCGGCACGATCGACGCTCGGAGGGGTTATCCCATCTATGTCTAGGTACAGGTCATGGCTTCTTCTCCTTCTGACAGCCACCCTGGCCCTATTGATCAGCCCTGTCGCAGTACAGGGAGCTGAGCCAGACATCCACGATCATCCCGAACACCCCGACCGGTCGGAGCCACTCCAGACCCAGCCTGAGGTGGGGTCCGTCCCCGCCATGTCGGAGTCGTGGGGCTGCGGGCGCCCCGGCTTCTACATGCCCCTGGCCGAGGAAGAGGGCTATCTTTCCGACGGCTACCTCGTGCGTGGACCCATCGGGGCGTTGTTCGGACGGACCATCGGGGATGTTCGCGCCAACCTGGTGGAATGGGAACTCCCCTCGTCGGGGGGAGCCACCGAATGGGTTCACGAGCGTGTCAAACCATCGCTGGACCGCGTGACCCGAGCACTCGCCAACCATGCCCGCAACGGTGACGTTTACGAGATCCGAGGAGAATACAGCTGGGGATTCGCCCCTCGTGCGATCAGGGCCGGCGGTTCGATCAGCTTCCACTCCTTTGGCACGGCCCTCGATATCAACGCCGACACCAACCCCTATCGCACCGACGGTCGTCTCATCACCGACATGCCGCAGTGGTTCGTCGAATCCTTCCGTAACCACGGTTTCTGCTGGGGTGGGGATTGGGAGAGCACCAAGGACACCATGCACTACTCGTACATGGGTCCCATACCCGGTGGCCTGGCACAGATTCCGGCGCCCTACGAGCCCCTTACCGCGCCCGCGGACTTCCGTGATCATGTCGCTTCGGTGGATCCAACCTTCGACGGGCCAACCGACGGGAACCCTCATGTCATCGCCGATGGGAGTGGTGACGGCGCCGCCGATGTGGTGAGGGTCACCCAGACAGGGCCGGGGACCGCTGCATTAGAGATCGCCCGGTCGCGGGCCAATTTTGAGCACTGCAGCGTCTGGTATTGGGACCTAAAGGGTTTCAAGCCCGGTTCCGCCGCGGACTTCGCAGACATCACTGCCAGCGGACGGGGGGACGTCCTGACCCTACGTGGCCGGAACACGGGACTCGTGGTGCGGGCACATCATGCCTCCAGCAACTACGAGGAGGTGACCGAGTATCGGACTGGCGTCACCATACCGCCAGGGGCCGAGGTCAAGTTCGCCGATATCAACCGGGACGGCCGCGACGACATGTGGGTGATCAATAGGGTCGACCAGGGATTACGTGTCCGGGTGTTCTCAGGTAAGGGAGGTCCCGGTGTGAAGTTCACCCAGAAGATTCGGGACACGGTCTCGCCGATTCCGGTGGGTGGCGAGTTTGATGTCGCCCTTGGCGATCACGATGTCGATGGTTACGCCGATCTGTGGGTTCTGACACCGGGACCAAATGGCGGAACCCGTATCCGGATCGCCCACAACGGTGCCCTCTCCACCGTGGCGGCCAACCTCGCCGTCCCAGCACAGTTCAATGGCGCCGACTCCTTCGCTGTTGAGGACTACGACGGGGATGGGCGGCTCGATCTCTACCGCTATGGGAGTGATGGAGGTCTCGACGTTTGGTTGGGAAACACCCGTCTCAGCGGGGTAACACCGGAGGGGTGGTTCATGACGCCTGGCTTCACCTGTGGTGAGGAGCCCAGCCCGGAGGGATTCAGCGACACCGGCGATTCGGTCTTCTACGAGGACATCGAATGGCTCGCCCGCGAGGGGATCACCCTGGGGTGCAACCCACCCGAGAACTCACTGTTCTGCCCCGATGCCGCGGTGACGAGGGGCCAGATGGCGGCGTTCCTCGTAAGGGCGCTCCACCTTCCATCGACTGCCGAGAACCGTTTCGTCGACGACGAAGGGAGTGTATTCGAGGAAGACATCAACCGTCTCGCCGCGGTAGGTATCACGCTCGGGTGCAACCCTCCGGCGAATGACCTCTTTTGTGTGGACAACCCCGTCACCAGGGGTCAGATGGCATCTTTCCTGGTGAGAGCGTACGAGCTGACCGAGTCGGCACCCGAAGACATGTTCAGAGACGACAACGGTTTGGTGTACGAGGACGATATCGAGCGTCTGGCCACCGGTGCGGTGACCTACGGATGCAATCCCCCGGCGAACGATCTCTTCTGCCCCATGGATCCGGTAACCCGGGGCCAGATGGCTGCTTTCTTACACCGCGCCACGGAGCTGCCGTGAGGACATACGGGTATCCGCATGCTGCCGCGGTCTTTACCGGGACCGGGCATCGGACACCGCCCTCCTAGCCGGACCGATAGGATCAAACCGTGCACATTGCCGTTATAACAACGCGCTCCCTCGAAGCCGATCCCCGGACGCGGGCATCGGTGATGACCCTGCGTCAGGCGGGGAACAAGGTCACCATGGTTCAGGCAACCTCCCCGTCGATGCTGGGGAAGACAAGCGCGGACATCGAGGTTCCCAGCCGAGTGCCCACAGGTAATACCCGAATGCGGCGGTTCGTCCGCGGGCACCAGTCAGTCGATGTGCGCAGGTGGGTCCTGACTCGGAACCTATCCAGGGCGGCCCTCTCTACGGGTGCCGACGCCTTTTTGCCGACCACGGGCGCCATGTTCTCCGCCGCTATCGCCGCCGCATCCAAGAGCGGTGGATCTGTAATCAGGAGGCCCAACCAGCCCGACTGCGGGGAGGTGGATCTCATCAACCTCGCACCACATCGTCCCGATATGGCAGAACCACCGGCAGGAAGTGGTGTCTTCCACACCGAGGACGATCCGAGAGACGACCAGATCCCAACACCGGGCAGCCACCGCGGTCGCAAGGTGGTCATCGCCTACCGCAAGACAGATTCCAACCCGGGAAAGTACCTGGAGGAGGCATTACGCCGCTCCGGGGCCACGGTCCGTTTGGAGACCAACGCGGTCGATTTCGATACGGTCGATGAAGACACCGACTTCGTCGTCTTCGTCGAGGGACCCTACCCGGCCCTGGAAATCAGTGGTGGCCCCAGTCCATGCCCGGTCCTCTTATGGGCACACCATGGTGAGCACCACCTGTTCGCCAACATCCGGCTCGTCAAAAGGTACCGGGCCGACGCAGTGCTCCTCGCCCACTCCTGGCACATGGCTCCCTGGTTCCCGGTCCCGGTGCACCGCTTCCCGTTCGGCATCCCACGGGAGCTTTTCGACCCCTCCAAGGTCCTGGCCGACCGCAGCTATGACGTGGGAATGGTCGGGGCCAAGCTTTGGGGTGAGAGTGGACCGTATGGTAGGCGTCAGGAGATCGTTGCCCAGCTGGAGGAAGTGTTCCCCCCCGAGAAGCTCGGTTTTGGGGAGATGGTGAGCGCAGCCGAGATGGCGTCCCTTTACAACGAGTCAAGGCTCATCCCCAACGAGGGCGGCACCAGGCACTACCCCATCACCATGCGGGTCTTCGAGTCCATCGCGGCCCGTGCCGTCCTGATCAGCGATGACCTGCCCGGGACCGATATCCTTTTCGAACGCGATGAACACTGGCTGGTCCTGGAGGAGGATGTCGCCGCTCAGGCGACTCGACTCCTCGGGGACATTGGGAGGCTGCAGGAGATTGCCGACGCCGCCCACTCCAGAGCCCTCCATCGCCACACCTACGACCATCGGGTCGACGAGCTCTTCTCGATCGCGGAGACGACAACCCCCGCACGCTCGACGAAGTCCGGCCAGGACACCGCCATGTCTCCCCTCGCCCGTGTCATCGATAACGACCCCGAGGTGCAGCGGGTCACCCATTTGGGTGCACCGGAACTGGCCGAGCAGCTGCCGACACGGGAGGTGCTCGACGCCCTCGACACCGAACCCGCCAAATTGGCCCCCGCCAAGATGGAATCGGTGGCGATCCGTGCCGAAGACCTATCCGAATACAGAGATCTGCTCTTGGCCGCCCGCCGTTACATCTACACCGATGGCTCTGCCCGCGGACTCGACGAGTTCCTCAAGGAGCATCACCCCGATGCCGAGGTGGAGTCGTACGACGACGTCACTCGGGTCGACCTGATGGCGGAGGCATACCGAATCCTGCCCCACGAGGTCATCCAATGGTGAGATCTCGACCTAAGGCACTTCCACACAACCGGCGGGGTGATCTGGAACCGGATCCCGCCACAGCAGATTCGGTCTCGGTAGGAGTCGTGATCCCTGTCTTCGAGCGGGTTGCCCTGCTCGAACGCACCCTGGCGGGGCTGTCAAACCAGACCCAGGACCCCATGGTTGTGGTGGTGGCTGACGATGGCAGCACCGAGGATGTTGGCGCCGCCGTCGCCAGATGGTCGACCCAACTCCCCCTCGTCTCGGTCCGCCAGGAACGCCGGGGCTATGGCGCCGGCAGGGCACGCAATCTCGGTGCGGCCCAGATAGAGGGTGCCGATACTCTCCTGTTCCTCGACGCAGATTGTGTTCCCCATCCCGATCTGGTCAAAGCACATGCCGCCTGGCATGCGGCCAGCAGCCATCTGGTCACGGTGGGCATTCGCGAGCATGTCGAACTGAGGAATGTTCAACCCGAAGCCATTTCCTCCGGAGAGCTCGACCTCACGGCCGGTGCGGGCGGTTGGCTCCAGGACTTCCGACGGAAGCTGGGGCGACGCACCCATGACCTCGAATACGGCGACGAGGCATTCCGGTCGTTCGTTTCCTCCAACGTTGCCGTCGACGCGTCCCTCTTCCACACGGTGGGAGGCTTCTCGGAGGATTTTTCCCGTTGGGGCGGTGAGGACACAGAGTTGGGCTGGCGTCTCTGGCAGGAAGGGGCCATCTTCGTGATCGCCGACAAGGCGATCATCTACCACCAGCTTGACGAAGATCGGTCCGGGGGCCGTGAGGGGCGCGACCAATCCCGGTCGCAGAACGATGGGACGATCGTCACCAAGATCCCCCACCCCTTCTATCGCCAATCCCGTCGCGACATCACATATGAGGTACCCAGAGTGTCGGTGATCGTTCACGAGCTTCCCGATGATCTCGAGGACATCTGGCACCAACTCGCGGCACAGACCTGGCGGGATTTCGAGATCATCCTCATGGGAACAGGCCCCCAACACGGTCCCTTCTCCGAGCTTTTGGCCGCTGACCCAAGTGTCACCCTGGTCGCCACCCTCGAAGAGGCGGCCGCGGTGGCGAGAGGCGAGTTGGTGGTACTCCTCGACGCCCGTCTCCGTCTCAGTCGACGTCTCATCGCCAACCTGGTCAAACCATGGGAACGGATCCCCGGTACTTCGTCGCTCACAATCGGGTACGCCGTGCCCGGTATGGACACCTACTTTCTCCACCAACCCGACACCGGAGTGCTCGACGAGATCTGGCGTGACGACGGTCTTCCCCTGGTCGGGGCGGTCCGGCGTCGCGATCTCGCCAAGATGGACATGCCATTCACAGAACGGTGGAGGACCATCTCGGGCTGGGATGAGCCCCACCATGTCCCCCAGCCTTTGGCCGTGGTACCCGACACCACACCCGACGGGCGCTCCGCCACCGATCTCGACCCTCCCCCGCCACATCCTCCACCGCCCCCACCACCCGGGATCAAGGAGTCGATCCTATCCAACCCGACCGCCGTCCCCGGATTGATCAGGGAGCGCTTCCGCGACGAGCCGCCGCCATCCGAGGAACCACCACCACCAACGCCACCAGAGATCCCCGATCCCCGCCCCCTCCCGACAACTCCGCCAAAAGGCACACCGGGAATCCGGTATGTGGGATGGACCGGTCAGGACAACCTCGGGGACGAGCTCATGTTGGAAGTCGTTGCCGATCTGATGCCCTGGGGCGAGGTAACCACAGAGGGCTCCCCGTCTCATCTCCTCCTACTCGGCGGGGGCACCCTCATCAACCGGCACCGTTACCTCGGGTGGCTCATCGACCGCGACAGCCCTCGGGTGGAACGGGCCGTCTTCGGGACTGGTGTGGGCAACCCCGAATATTGGGGTGAGACCGAATCTCCGGAGCGATGGATCGACTGGCTCTCGACCTGCGCCTATGTGGGGGTGCGGGGCCCCATCTCGGTTCAGATACTCCGTCGATGGGGCTACGAGGGTCAACTGGAGCAGGTTGGCGACTCCGCCCTCGCCCTCTCCCCTCCACAGGGGGTCTCCCCCGACGATTCCGTGGTGGTTATACCGGCATGGACCAACGGGGACCTTTGGGGCAACGACGACGAGGTGGTCGTCGCAGCGCTTGCCGACACCGTCGCCGCCATGATGGCCGATGGCCGCCACGTTTCCCTACTGACGTTCAATCCCATCGACGACCGACTGGCAATCGAGATCTCCCGGCGTGCCGGTTATCCGGATCTGCCCTATCTGGCCGGCTATCGGGATCCCGAGATGGCACAGGAGGTCATCGCCCGGGCAGGCCTGGTGGTGTCCGAGCGTCTTCACGGCATCGTGGTGGCAGCGGCGTTCGCAAGGCCTTTTATCGGTCTCGAATACCGCCCCAAGCTGGTCGACTTTGCTGCCTCGGTAGGGGCAGACTCAGCCGTCTTGCGGACGGACGACCTAGATGCAGAGGCCATCCTCGCCCTCGTCGACAAGGTGACAAGCCGCGAGATGATTGAGTCGGTGGCCGCGAGGGTCACCACCCATCGTCGACGACTGGTGGGCGCGGCCGAACAGATCCGGGCGGAGGTGATGGGATGAAGGTGTGCATGTTCGTCAAGAACACCTTTCAGTACGATGCCAGGGTGAGCAGGGAAGCCCTCACCCTGGTTGGGGCCGGTCACGAGGTCACGGTGATAGCCATCCACGATCGGACCACCACCGAGGCGCATGAGGTCAGGGACGATGGCATCGAGGTGTTCCGGGTGCCAAGGACGAGACTGGGAGTTGAGATCACCAACGACTCCCGCCGACGGATCAAAGAGCACATCTGGGCGCGCAACGAGTATTTCGCCCACGGTGGTCCCAACGGGACACCCATCGAAAAGACCACCAGGGACAAGTTGGTCACCATCGGTCTCAAGGTGGCCCGATTTGCGGTCAAGAAGGGTTGGAAGCTGGCCCGGCGGGCGGTGAGAGTGCAAAAGGGGAGGGCATCACAGACCGCAGCGATAAACCGTCGCATGATCGCACGGGGCCTGGAAACGGGTGCCGATGTGTTCCACTCCCATGACCTCAACACCCTCTTCGTCGGACGCATATGCAAGGAGAGGACCCCGGGTTCAAAGCTGGTGTACGACTCCCACGAGCTACAGACGGAGCGCAGTCGAATGGGTGGCAACTGGCGTCGCTGGGCTACCTGGAACGAACGCCAGGGTCTCCCCGCCGCCGATGCGCTGATCGTTGCCAGTCCGTCCTGGATCGAGTTCAACAGACAGCTCCACGGAGAGGTCCCCGCCCTGACAGCTACCGTTCTCAACACCCCGGTGCATCGCACCGTGGAACCCCGCGACCTACGCGGCGAACTGGGTATCCCCGACGATGTCCCCATCCTTCTCTATCAGGGCTCCATCCAGGAGAACCGTGGCATCGAACCCGCCATCGAGGCAACCATGCTGCTCGACGATGCCGTGTTGGTTGTGGTCGGATACGGGTACCACCGTCCCGCCCTGGAGCGCATGGTCGCCGAACGCGGCATCGGAGACAGGGTCAAGTTCTTCGGACCCATACCCCACGAGGAGCTCCTCGCCTGGACCGCGGCGGCAGACATCGGGCTCGCCAACATCATCAGTGCCTCCCACAGTTATCACACCTCGCTCCCCAACAAGCTCTTCGAATACATGATGGCCGGAATCGCCGTCATCGGCTCCGACTCCCCCGAGATCGGCCGAGTGATCCGAGAAACAGGCGTAGGCGAGGTGGCCCGCGCCGACGACCCCGAATCGATCGCCGCCGCCGCCAAGAAGATCCTCACCGACCCCACCCCCTACATCGAGGCAACCATCCCCGCCGCCAACAAGTACCAATGGTCGGTAGACGCCCAAAAACTCCTAAACCTCTACCAGAGCTTGAGGTAGAGCGCGCTGTTCCCTCCCCCGGAGGAGGGGGAGAAACGGTTGCTTTCTACTCTTTGAAGCCGAGGCCCTTCTCGGCCATCGCCTCGAAGAGTCTTTCGACTGCTTTGGGGCCGACTCCGTGCATGGCGAGTAGCTCCTTTCGTCCCATCTCCGCCGCCTGAGCGAGTGAGGTGATACCGGCTCCCGACAGCGCCCGGTTTGCGGGGGCGCCCAGATTGTCGGGGAGGTCGCCCTGGGCCGCATCCGAGGTCTCGTGCATGAGCCGCTTGGGTGCCCGTGACTCCCAGGACTTGTGGACGAGGATGTTGAGGTGCATCCCGTTGATGTCGTCGAGTGGCACCCGAATACCGATGGGCTTCCCCATCCGTATCAGACGGTCGACACCGGAGTATCGCTGGATGGCATCCTCGGAGTCGGGGTCGCTCATGTACAACTGCACCACACCTTCCTGCGTCACCGAGGCGAATCCCTTCCCTGCAACTTCGAAGGAGACCATCCCGAAATGGGTGCCCTCCTCGGTTTCAGCGAGACCCAGGGCGGCCTTACGCAACTGTGCGACCGTGGTCATGGTCGTCGAGTGTAGGCAACCCGAGGAGAAGGATTACTTAGTTGTGGGTTATAGATCTAGGAAGGTGGCAATAACGCCGCGCACTGCCTCAAGCGTGGCCCGGTCGACGGTGCCCACCATGCGATCCAGTCGGGAACGCGATATTGCGCGGACCTGCTCGCAGAGGGCCCAGGTTTCGCTTTCGAGATTGGTGTCGTCGCCCACCACCGATATGTGATGACGGAGTCCCCGATCACGGCTGGTCAACGGGACGGCGACCACCAAATCAGGAATGTTTCGGGCGAAGTCGGAACTGGACACGACCAGCACTGGACGCCGACCGGTCTGCTCACGACCCACCGTGGGATCAGGTTTGGCGTACCAGATCGTTCCCGGGTTCAACGTCCAGAGTCAGTGAGTGGAGCATCGATCCAGCTGTCTCGTTCGTCGAGATACTCCTGGTACTCATCGGTATTCTCGGCAAGACGCTGGTATCCATCGCCAATCGATCGCCAAAAGTCGCGCCGATCCAGCGCATCCAGGGCGTCGGCCACAACAGCCGCCTGGGATATGGAATCTCTGGCTGCTCGGGCAGAAATACGGTCACGCAACACAGCAGGAACCTTGATGGTGGTGGTGGTGCTCATCACCCGGAGTATACCATTTGGTCCCTTAGTTGGTATACTCGACGCTCTACGAACGGGGCATCAATTCAGGGTCGGTGGGATCTACCCTATTGACCTCGTGGACGAGATCAAAGACGCGGTCGGTGCTGAGAACACGGTCAATGTCCGCTTCGATCGCAGTCGCCGCATGCACGGCGTCTCGGACTCCGAGGTCCGCATAAGACCAAAGGAGTTCGGTGGTCACCGTCAGCACATCCGTGTCGAATTCGAGAAGTCGAAGCATGGCCCTCACCTCATCGACTTCATCCAAGATGGTGGCGCGGTCGTCGCCGCGTCGCAGCAAAACGTGCGCATACTCCTGCACCACCTCCACGCTTGCCTCAAGAGAGAGACGACCGTCCCGGGAGGCCAACAGAGTTGCACGGCACGGATCCCGGTAGGGATGCTCACCGCCTCGCGCGTACAGGAGGATGTTGGTGTCGAGGAGGTATCGGGTCATCGGCGGAGAAGGCTGTCTTCGATCTCCTCTTTGTGCTGCTGCCACTCACCGAGATCACGGGGGGGACGAGCAAGAAACCTATCAGCAGCCTCAGCGGCAGCAATGCCATCCCTGGGATAGCTCCGGTCGAGCGCCTCTCTTACAAGGACGGCGACGGTGGTACCGCGCCGGTCGGCAAGGTCCGAGAGTCTCTCGAACCGTTCTTCGTCGAGTAGCACCTGAAGGCGTCGAGTGAGAGTTGCCATGCTATGATCATAGCATGCTCATAGTGCTTTCCTCTACTGGCCCAACCTCATGGCCCTGGCGAAGAAGGTGGCCATCTCATCGCGGGTGAGGGAGCGTTCGGGGCAGTAGCGGGTGTTGTCCGGTGGGTTGCATCCCTTGGTTACACCGGCGTTGGCCACCCTGTCGATGGATTTGGCGAAGCGGTTCTGGGCGGTGTCTGTGAAGGGTGACTCCGCCGGAAGCTGGTAGTCCTCGGGGTT